>WRBZ01000216.1 GCA_009784305.1 Synergistaceae bacterium | reverse complement strand
TCGGCGTTCCATCCGCTGTTTGCCAGATTCATAGCCCCGTATTGCGACATTCCAACCCCATGCCCCCATCCTTTTCCCCGGAAAATAAAATGACCGTTCGAAAATGGTATGGAAGCTCCTTCTGTTATGGGTTCGTTTCCAATATCAACTGGAGGTTTTTTCGTATCTTTTTCAGGTTGAGGTGAGTTTCCTTTTGCAATTGCCCTATTTAGGTATTCTTTCCTCTTTTCGGGTTTCAATAAAATTTCCATCATTTCACTATTTGTAAAAGCTCCTTCTGAAAATAGCTGAGACAAGAGAGCATCTTCCTGAGGCGTCATTTCCTCATTAGTGTTAACGTTTATACTGGGAGTTTCTCTAGCTTCAGTTCTTGGGTTGACCGGAGCTTTTTTTTCTGTTATTGGGCTGTTGGCCGGGACTTGCTTTATTGCATTTGCTTCCGGCAACACAAGAAATGTGCTCTTAAGCTTGTTGGGACCTATAGCGGTACGGAGAGTGCTTGCTTTTATGGTTGCTGATGAAGTGGAGCCCGTTATTCTCAGATTAACGGTGCGTCCGAATTTATCGGTGTTAATAACTTTAATATCCTTAATGGCGCCTAAATTCGGAGATACTTTATTTATTGCTGTACTCAGTTCATTTGATGAAATACGCGCCTCCCATGATGAGTTCGGAGACTTATATGCCATTGGCTCTTTTACCGATCTCAAGTATGGCAGGTCTTGACCCCAAACATCTGCATTATTTGCTGTAGCTCCGCCGCTGTCTGAATGAAAAGGAGTAAACGCCAGTTCATTACCATATGTCAATACTTTATCCTTTGTCTCGCGGACAGCCTGATCGGTTCTTGGCGTCTCGGCATTCATGCCATGATACACCTGTGATGAAGTTGAATCCGTAACGTCATACCCTCTTGATTTAGCTGCCAGGCTCTCGCGTGTGGCATATGTGCGGGATACTATGGCTTGAACTTTTAGATATTCCATAGGCCAGTTTGGGCTTGCCTCCGCTTTCAGAACTCCTCTGAGGTAATCTTCCACGTTCAATACGTTGATAAGCTCGCCGTCTTTTGATATCCTAAGCGTTCCCCGATATTTTCGCCCATTAAAGCCCAATGGATTACTGCTTTTTAATGTAACAGGCAATGAGTACTTATTCTTTCCCGAAGTTACAGTTCCTTTGGAAATTGATAATGTTGGAGATTTCCCGATAGAATGGGATTTATTCTTTGAGTCGGTTAGTGTGATGTTTCCTGTGGAATTGATACTGTATTTGCTTGCGTTGGATAACCTCACCCGAATATCGCGGGCTGAAGAAGTTTCCGCGTTAAGGAACAATAAAAAGCAGAATAATGTAAATTTAATCAGTTTGGAAAATACAGATTTCATCAACATCCATCCTCCTCATCCTGTTGATTATAAGGTAGTTTACTTTGAAAACTCTGCGCTAATATATTCCCCTGAATCTGAGGCGGCAGAGGTTTGCCCAGATAACCATATGCTCCCACAGTTGCACGTCTACCTCGCGGCGTTCGTTCGATAAATCCTTTTTGAATAAGATACGGCTCATAAATATCTTCTATCGTCTGCGGGTCCTCGTTGAGAGCTGCCGCTATTGTAGATAACCCTACAGGGCCGCCTTCAAACAATTCTATTATAGCGCGTAATATCCTTCTGTCCCCTTCATCAAGCCCAAATGGGTCTATTTCAAGCATATTCATGGCTTTAACCGCTGTATCCGCATCAATTGCAGCTATACCTCTTACATCAGCTACATCGCGCACTCTACGCAGAAGCCTCAAGGCTATACGCGGGGTTCCGCGCGAACGTTTCGCGATTTCCGCTCCCGCATCCGGGTCAATCTTAATATTCATTGCGGCGCTTCCCCGTTTTACTATAGCGGAAAGCTCTTCATCCGAATACAAGGATAATTGTTCCACTATTCCAAATCGCGCGCGCAGAGGGGAAGTAAGGAGCCCAAATCGAGTCGTAGCGCCTATTAAGGTGAAGCGCTGGAGTGGCAGGCATACAGTTTTTGCGAGCGGGCCTTTTCCAAGTACTATGTGTAATGAAAAATCCTCCATGGCCGGATACAGTATTTCTTCAACCTGTGTCGGCATACGGTGTATCTCGTCTATAAACAATACATCATTGTTTTCAATATTGGATACTATCGCGGCAAGGTCTCCGGCTCTTTCGAGCGCCGGGCCTGTTGTTATGCGAAGCTGCCCACCCATTTCATGCGCTATTATACCCGCGAGAGTAGTTTTTCCCAAGCCGGGAGGACCGTAGAAAAGTATATGGTCTATGGGCTCTCCTCTTCCTCTTGCAGCTTGTATGTAAATTGTCAGTTTTTCACGTATCTTTTCCTGTCCCAGAAACTCCGAAAGCGAAGTTGGGCGCAGTTTTATTACAGCCTCATCAGTCTCGTTATTTGCGTTGAAAAACCTCTCTACGTTCATGACTTCATTTCCTCTGTAATTCTTTCAGCGCTGCCTTAATCAATCTCTCTTCGTCAAGACCGGTGAAATCGTTTCCGTACGCAGCGCGCACTATTCCAAAAGCGGAATTTATATCTCCCTGGTTAAAACCGAGAGAGCGAAGGGCTTCTGTGACAGTTGATAATGTATTGCTTTGTCCGGGCAGGAGTTTATCCGCCCTGTTTGTTTGTAACAAAATTTCCTCCGGGATAAGGTTTTTCAGTTCAAAACATATACGTTCCGCTGTTTTTTTCCCTATGCCGGGAACACGGGTAAAAATTGATACATCTGAGGATAACACTCCCTTTAATATTTCATCGCTTGATAATGAACTCAGGACCGATATGCTTGTCTTACCTCCGATTCCTTTGATTGCGGTTATTTTCAAGAACAGTTCCCTTTCCTGCTCATCGGAAAATCCGAAAATGG
>WRBZ01000215.1 GCA_009784305.1 Synergistaceae bacterium | reverse complement strand
GTATTCGTGGCGTCTTTCAGGAGAGAGAGGCACACGAACTTCCGTGCAGAACGCCTCGGCAATATACCCCGCTTTTTCAAGCGATTTCCAAGGCAAATCATACTTTTTGGAGCCGATGAGCGAGAAAACATCTGTTTCAAGCCCATCTTCACGAACTAGGGTTGCAGTCAACCCCAACCGCCGTTTGGACTGTATTTCTGATGTCACCCTAAATATTGGGGCAGGGAGCATATGCACCTCGTCGTATATGATCAAACCCCAATTACGTTTGTTAAACAGTTCAAGGTGTATAAAAGGGCTGTCTTTATCCCGTCGCTGTGTCAGGGTCTGGTATGTTGTGATAGTGACAGGTTTGATCTCTTTTACTTCGCCGCTGTATTCCCCAATATCTTCCGGACCAAGAAGCGTTTTATCCAATAATTCGTCCCGCCACTGGCGCAGCGCCGTGATACCAGTGGTAAGAACCAAAACCTCCGCATTAACTTTTTCCATGACAGCCATCCCCACCACAGTTTTCCCAGCTCCGCATGGCAGCACGATAACACCGCTCCCGCCGGTGACGCTTCCACCAGCATGAAAGGCCTCCGCCGCTTCTATTTGATACCATCGTAAGAGAAAATGGCTGCTTAACGGTATTTGAAAGGGAGAGGATTGCGTGTACCCTGCCAAATCCATGACAGGGTACCCAATTTTCAATAAAATCTGCTTTGCCTCTCCACGAAAAGCCTGGCTTATTCTTATTCGCTCACCAGCAGGAGATTTTAATGCTGAGCGTGCTTCTGCTAAAATATCAGCATCCGCACAATCTAAGTAAAGGGATCCATCCTCTTCTATCAAGCGAATCTTACCGTAGCGTTTTCCAGCATCATGTATGGTGATCGAGACGATCTCCGGAATTTCATGCTTTGCGTATCTGCAGAGCGATTGAATTACCATTTCTGCCGTTATGCCAATTCCAGCGGCGTTCCAAAGGGAAAGGGGCGTTATTTTATATGTGTGCACGTATTCCGGGCTTTTCTGTAGCTCCGCGAAACTGTTTAATGTGTCCCTTGCTTCCTCAAACAAAGGGCTCATTACTTCAAGCAACACGGACATATCGCTCTGTACGATCAGCGGGTTTGACAGATTTTGCATCGATATGGCTATCCTTCAAGCACGCAAAAGCGCTTATTCTTTTCGATCAGACCCTTCGCCCTCTTCTCCGAACCAGGTGTCAATACCAATACTGAGGACACTCCACCCTCCGAAAGAGCTTTCATGCCTTTATAATGAGATATTTCTTCCAATAAGAGATGATCATCAGTTTCAATAACGGTCACATTGCGAATCCGTATTCTCTTGCTCTGCACCTCCCATTCTGAAAATGCACTTTTAACATTATCTGGCAGGGGTACATTGGAAAACGCTTCACAATAACTGCTGATTTCGTGAATCATCAGCCCAATGGTCAGCGCTTTTGCTATGCCAAAGAAATCCAGCTTGTAAACGCTTACTTCCTTATCATCAACTGTTTTTTCCGCGAACCGGTCAAAGAACAACTCGTGCTGCATGCGATCCTGACTGTTTGCAATCACCACATCGAAATTCGGCTGTACGATAAAACCTTTTTTATCTCCAGGTACATTTGCCACTTCTTTTTCCTGATAGGAATCCGTCATACCAAACAAATAAGCGCCTAAGTCTGTCACCCTGAAATAGGCTGTCTCATATGCGTAGTAGTAATCGTAACTGTGAGTCACATTTTTCGCCAATATATCCACCGCTCCCAGTACCGCGAGGTACTCCATCAGGACGACACTGATGGCACAGTGCTCGAACTCCTTCCACGAGGGAGAGTTATAATACTGGTTATAGTAATCATCACGGATCAATGCATCTCCGACGACGGATTGAAAGAGTAATCTCTGATCTTTCTGTATTTCTTTAGAAAAGGTGTCAAAATCGATCCATTCATTCACTGGACATTCTTTTAAATATGAAATGATCTGACTTCGTGGTCCGGATAAATCATATACACTTCTCGAAAACTTTAGCTTTGAGGAGAAAATGCGAGAGCATTCGTCCATAATGCGATTTCCGCGTCGCATGTACTTCTCGAATAAAAACTTCGCTTTTTCTGGCATACTTAACCCCACAAAATGCGAAGTTGCTTTTGAAAAAACAAACTTCTCCTGAACAATATCAATAATATCAGCAGAACGCAGCAGCATTATCATTCCAAAGCTGATTATCGTATCACCTGCGTTGCGTATATTTTCTATCTCTTTGATCTCGTTGTTGCAGATCTCGTCGTAGCCAGCGATTTTATGAAATTTTAAAAGCGAGGTTTTGTTCATGTAACCCCCGACTTTGGTAGCAGGAACTTTGTTATTGTTGATAAAGCTCAGGAGCATGTCAAAATCTTTATACCGACCATGCCGACCGATAATTTCAGCGTACTCTTCCGTATCTTTTATAATGCTTGGGTGAAAGGTCCGAACATATCGTGGAATCACTGTTTCAAGATAAGCCTTAAAAGCATCCGGGATTTGATCCTTAACATAAAAAGCGCGTAAATAGCCGTCCTTTGGAACGAAAGCTTCCCTAAAACCAGAACTATTTGTCCTCACATCAAATTCATATTTTTTCGCAATTTCTTTGAGTTCCTCATGTAAAGGGCAATAATTGCTCTGTACAATACAAGTCATTAGCGCTTTTTCATAGTCAGTTAGCTGTTGGAATAATTTAGCGGCGTTATTTGCATCGGAATAAATATGATGCAATATTGCAACAGCTTCTGCCTTTTTAACACCGCTTGGTTTGAAGCCAAATATCTTCAGAAGAACCTCCAAACTCATAGTATTGCCATAACCTTTGAGAATCGTTTTTTCAAGATTTGTAACTAAGTCGTCCATATAGTACCTCCAAGTTAT
>WRBZ01000214.1 GCA_009784305.1 Synergistaceae bacterium | reverse complement strand
GACGTCGTATTACACATATATCCTGTAATATCAACATATTACAAGATAATGATTGTATTCAGCAGTAAAATCAAGTTTTGCGCTTGGCGCGGGCGGTTTTCGGGCTGAAAAAGTTGACATAAGGGGTTTTATCAGAAGTAAATTAGCCGGAGGATACCGGAGGGAAAAGTAGAAAATGCAGCTTATTTTTCTTATCCGTTTTCACTTTCCTGTTCAGGTGTAAGCTTTACAGATGAATATAGGCGCTTATATCCACGAAGTTCTTTGCTCTTAGAAGCAATTTCAAATTGTCGTATGTACCATCTATACACATTCTTCAACTTTGACATTTAAATATACCTATCCATTGACTTCCACTGTAAAACTATTTGTGCATGTCATAATATTGATCTTTACGAATTCATTGATTTATATATTTTGTATAACGGTTTGCACCGTCGCATCATTTTTTTGAATCGATATTTCCACGTTACTGTTGGTGAAAATCTTGAAAAAAGGCCTTCTTTCATAGTGAACTGACAAGGATTGCAATCTCCACACGGCTGGGGAGGATTTGTTTTAGGGTTATAGCAAAACCACGTCATATCAATAATGTCGGAACAACCCGATTCTTCATATACCTGTTTCATTGCTAATTTTGTGTATCCATATAGTGGAAAATGCGAATAACCAAAAATTTCCACTATATCGCGTGATGAATTTTCTGTGTCAATCTTATAATATTTTCCGATAACAGGATCGTCAACCATTTTAAGAGATCCATATTTCTTTATTGGATCAATCATTGGATCGTGAATAGATAATTCTATGCCTCTTTGTAAAAACTTTCCAAAACTTCCGCACCAAACATATTGAACAGCAAGATAGTCGGTTTCCAATAATCTCTTGTACGAGTCATTAACGGCGGGATCCCATAGTTTCTCTCTATTAATAATCTCAAGAGGTAAAAAGGTGCACAGTGTGTCGGATTTACTTTTCAATGCTTCCGTAATCTTGTGAATTGCCGATAGTTCTATGCCTGTCGAACTTCTAAATCGGTTATATACATAATATGGCTGTATGGTTACTGGCATTTTTGAAAGTTGAACAGCCCGAAAGGATGAATCGAACCCGCCTGTTAAAAATATATCTACTATCCTTGATTCACTCATAATCGTAATCTCCAATATCCAAGAAAAGTATAGGACAAGTAACTATTCCGTTAATACGGTACGAACACGGGTATCCTGCCCCGTGACCATTAATTCATGAGAGTGCGATCCGCCTATTCCGGCGGAAGCCTGTCCCGAGACTCCATTTTTCTCTGAAAAACTCTGTCATTTTATGCCACTCGGGAGTATAGTTAAGTTTCGAGCAGAAAATCGGTTAGTGTGACAACTTTGATCCCGTCTTGCGTAACAGGATTGTCACAGTTGTTGGCGATGATAAGCTTCTCATAATTATCCCGGATCTTGCGAAGCGGTGTGAGTTCGCGCTCTCTTGTAGAGGGATCGTTCATGGATTCCGTCACCTGGACATACCGTTTTTCGTTGGCATTGGTAGCGATAAAATCCACTTCCCTGTCGCCGACCTTGCCGATCGCCACATCGTATCCGCGGCGAAGCAGCTCGAAATAAACGATGTTTTCGATGATGTGCCCGGCGTCCATGTCACGAAAACCGAGCAGGTAATTGCGCAGGCCGACGTCCACGATATAATACTTTCCAAGCGTTCGCAGATACTCTTTTCCTTTGACGTCAAACCGCTTGATTTCATAGAATACAAAGGATTCCAGCAGCGCGCCCACATACGCTTGAATGGTTTGCACGGCGGGCTTGCCCTTTCGGTTATCATTGTCGAGCAGCTTTTCGTTCATCAATGTGTTACCGATGGATGTAATCGATGTGCTGTTGCCGATATTGTCGGCCAAGAACATGATGATTTTTCTCAGCAGATCGGAATCGGTGATCTGCCGCACGCCCCTGCGCTTTTCCCGCTCCAAAATATCGCGAACCACAACTGTGGAATAGACTCCGTCCAAAAGCGTCAGCGCCTTGTCCATGTCTAACCCGACATCGGCGATTCCCGGCATACCGCCGAATTTCATATACGCTTCCAACAATTCCTTCGGCTCGTAGCTTTCGTTCCCGGCGTCAAATATCCGTCTGCGCGTCCCTCCGGACGGGCTTCTGCTCTCCCTGACCGTATAGCCGTGAAAGTCAAGGAACTCGCGGAAAGAGAGCGGAAGCATTTTAATCTCCACGCTTCGCCCTGCCAGATATGTCGCGTATTCCGAAGAAAGCAGGTAAGCGTTTGAGCCAGTCACATAGATATCGCAGTCAAAATCGACGCGGAAGGAATTGACCGCGTCCTGCCATTGCTTGATCCTCTGTATTTCATCGAGGAACAAATAGGCGCGCTTCTTCGCGGACAGGCGTTCTTTCACATAGTGATACAGCGCCTCCACGCTCATGTCGCGAAACTCCATCGACTCAAAATTGATCTCGATGATCTGTTCATCCGCGACGCCGTTCCGGCGCAGATGCCGCGCCATCAGCTTCATCAGACTGGACTTGCCGCAGCGGCGGATCCCTGTTATGATTTTAACAGGCTCGGTATCCTGAAACGTGATCAGCCGGTTCAGATAGAGGTCGCGGCTGCGCAGTTGGGATTCATTCTTCAACATCGGATCACCTCCGTTGATAGTATACCACAAACCGTCCGAAATAATCACGTTTATAGCATTGATATTGAAAAACTTTTGTTTTTAAAAAGTTTATAACATGATCCTGCTAAAATATTTCAATGGAAATCTTAGCTAGGGTATATTGCCCCGTCCCTGTTTGAAAAAGGCGGGATGAAATATATGGTAATTTCAACCAAGGAAACACTGATTAATTGCCTGTGCGGGCGAATCGTTACGCTGCGCGGTGCT
>WRBZ01000213.1 GCA_009784305.1 Synergistaceae bacterium | reverse complement strand
TATTTTTAATTCCTGCCTTTGAACACGTACCCGCCCTCAGGGTTCTTTTCCACCGTGCCGATTCCGGGAAACGGAAGATGTACGCCGGCTATAGGCAGATTTTCCGTAGCTGCCAGCTCCATGAAACGGGCGCGCGCACTGGCGGATTCTTGCGGGTTCATGTCGTATGAAGCGTTGATGTCCGGGCGCGGGAATTGAAGCGCTGCCGCATGTACGAGGTCACCCCAGAAAAGCAGTTTCTCCCCTTCTGATTCCAGCAGGAACACCGTGTGTCCGGGAGTGTGCCCGCGCGCGTCAATAGCTTTAATCCCGGGAGCCACTTCCGTGCCGAATTCAAAAGTTTCCGAAACGGAGTCGTATATACTAAATATTCTCTGCACCAACTCGAAGCCTGCCTTACGATTGGGGAAAAGTTCCACGGATTTTTTATCGAGCCAGAAATCAAGCTCTATCCGGGCGGATAAAACGCGCGCTGATGGAAACGCCTTATCGCCGCCTCTGATCAGCCCTCCTATGTGATCGCCGTGCATGTGCGTTATCAGGATAATAGTTATTTCTCCGGGATCCACGCCGATACGTTTCAATCCCGCGCCAAGGAGGCTGGCGCGGTCACCCGACGGAGTACCATTGCCTGTGTCTACCAGGATCGTTTCGTTTCCGTTTTTTACCAGGAAAACCATTGTTGCCGATGGACTCTTGCCGGAAGGCACAAGCTTGGAGATAGCATTCTGATCGGCATCGGGGAAAACGTTCATGTCCCTTTCACCTGTGGAGTCAGCTATTGCCCATACGCGAGCTTTTCCCACGGAAAACTCAGCCACTTTAACTTCAGAAGCCCGGGCTTCATTGCACCATGCTGAACATATAACTGCGATTAATGCGCAAACAAACAAATAACGTATCATAAAAATCCCCCCAAATATTTGTGTTTTATTTTATTGCCTTCAACTGTTTTACAGTGTTTACAAGGTAATTGCCAATAATGCCGCTATCTATACTATACGCTATATATTGGTAACCAAGGCTTATTCTTTCCTGCACGTCTTCATGTGTACCGCAGAAGATACCTCCGATTTTGCCATGTTTCCTGATTATTTCTATTGATTCCCTGATTACCCTTAAAACATTTGGATGATTGATTTGACCCGGTATTCCGAGAGATTGGGACATGTCATAGGGCCCTATGAAAACAACATCGAGTCCAGGTACAGCCGCTATTTCATCCAATTTACTGAAACTTTCGACTGTCTCGCATTGACAAATCAAAAGCACTTCTTCATTCGATTCTGATGACTCCTCCAGTAAACTGTTGCCAAGGCCATAATTAAGCGCTCTGGGAGCAGCGAATCCCCTCATCCCTTCCGGAAAATAATGCGACCAATGCACTGCTCTTTTCACTGTTTCGACATCGCTGACCTGAGGTATTTTAATGCCGGAAGCTCCTATATCGAGAGCTTTAAGTATTGTGTGCTGCTCGCCATTGGGGATGCGGATAATTGTATCCATGCCACTTAATTCCGCCGCCCTTAACATATGCTGGACGGAATATGGGTTTCCGGGAGTGTGTTCATTATCCAGGACAACAAAATCAAAGCCCGCTATTCCGAAAATTTCCACTAAATCAGGGCTGTCCAAAGAAATAAATGAACCAATCGCGACCTCTCCGGACAAAAGTTTCTGTTTAGTCTTGTTTTTTCGCATTGCTTTGTCCTTTCACATTTGCCTTAAATCTGCAACTATCGCTGTTTTCATGGTAGTTTTTTCGTCTACTTCTTTAATTACCTTCGCAGGGACACCAGCAACAACAACTCCGGGAGGAACATCGTTTGCGACGATTGCCCCGGCTGCTACAACGGAGCCTTCTCCAACCTGAACTCCTTCAAGGATCACCGCGTTTGCTCCAACCAGGACTTTATTCCCTATTGTTACAGGAATTGCCGATTCAGGTTCTATCACCCCAGCTATCACAGCGCCTGCCCCTATATGGCAATTGTCCCCTATAATGGCGCGTCCGCCTATTACGGCGTTCATATCTATCATGGTTCCGGCGCCTATCGCCGCTCCGATATTTATTACCGCTCCCATCATAATTACTGCCGCTTTACCTATATCGACGCGGTCGCGGATTATGGCGCCCGGCTCTATCCTTGCCTCGTATCGGGTTAAATCGGCTAATGGTACTCCTGAATTACGGTCGTTGACCTGAATATCGTATGATTTGATTCTTTCGGGATTGTCCCCTATCAGTTTTTTTAGCGCGAAGAAATCTCCCGTAAGCAGCCCGAACTCTTTTCCGCCTACGAATTTTGCATTGCCTGCGCTGAAATCAATCCCGTCTAATTCACCTGCAATATATGCCCTCGCATGAGTTGACTTCGGCGATTCCTTAATCAGCCTTATTATTTCCTTCGTGTCCATTTCGTTATCCCCTTACTGGTTTGGAGTATATAGTATTTTATGATTTTCATTCAGGAATTTCAATACGTACAACCGTTTATTAAAAAACCGTCTTGCAGCGGTTTATATGTGTGTTTTTCCCATTTTAAAGCATAAATTAATTATTTACTTTAAGCAGTTTTATTCTTTGTCAATATATCGACATTTTCCATTCTCTGTACCTGTGTGAAAACAATGGTCAGTAAAAGTCTAATATCTTATACGGTTTATCGCCTTCTCCAATAAGGCTCGCTCATGGTGGAAAAGTGTATCTAAAATGCTTTTGAATACTGCATTGAAATGGTGGTATAACTATAGGTAAAACTGCTGTTTAATGCCCGGGCCAAATAAATCGCTTCGGTAATCAAACCACGATCGGTAACTTTCAAGTTATGCCAGGGGGCGTTTATAATATATTGAAGAAATGTTTACTTGGTCTTCAGAAAGGAGAAAGAAATAATGCACACGTTTTATATACAGGACAT
>WRBZ01000212.1 GCA_009784305.1 Synergistaceae bacterium | reverse complement strand
TTAATTTCTCTTTTATAGCGATTTGCAGCTTTTCACAGCTTTCCTTATCTATTGGGCCTATAGATGAAATCTTTGTTGAAAAATCCTCCCAGGGCATTATTGGATTAACCTCATATTCCTCATTAGGGGAGTTTTTCGTTGTCCATAATACTAATTCGATTACTTTTAAATCATGTTTGCGCAGCAGGATACAAAAAGCACCTTTAATAGTTTTGGGTTTGCTGAATATACATTTTATAGCTGCCGAGTAATTATTATCATAAACATCAACATCATTACTGTTTAAATCTAAACTAACCTCGGTATCGCCCAGCGTTTCTTCATTATATTCCATTTGTGCAGCCTCACTTTCGAACAGTGAATTTGAATTCCTCGAAAAAGCATCATTACAAATTAGCTGGATATACCTCTCTATTTCGCTGTCTGGTCGTATCCGCGCTCACTTGTTTGCCACTCGTGTATTTTAGCTTACCAGTAATATTATAACGTTTTTTTCATAATGATATACTTTATTTAAAACAAAATATGAAGGATGGAAATATATGAAGAGAATTATATATACGTTCATGGCGTTATTTGCCTTGGTTTTTTCAATGACAAACATATCGGAGGGGGCGGTTGACGTGAAAGTTACATGGCTTGGGCATGCGACGGTAAAAATTGAAGGAGCGGGAAAAATCATATATATTGATCCGTTCATAACTAATAATCCTGTGGCGGCTATCAAAGTTGGAGATATTGATAAAGCGGATTACGTTTTTGTTACTCATGGACATTTCGATCATATAGGCGATACCGTTGAGATATCTAAAAAAACGGGAGCTAAAGTTATATCCAATGGAGAACTTTCAGAATGGTTTAAAATTAAAGGCGTTGAAAAGGTTCAAACAATTTATTTTGGAGGCGGAAGCGTTTTTGATTTTGGGCGCGTAAAGATGGTTTATGCCCTGCACGGGTCAACTATAGGTGATGCCGTGAACCCTATTCATGGTGGAGTGGCTGCCGGGTTTGTCTTTGATATTGATGGAGTAAAAATTTATCACGCGGGAGATACCGGCTTAACCAAAGAGATGGAATTGCTCGCTGATGAAAAAATTGATATAGCATTTCTGCCTGTGGGCGGTCATTTTACTATGGATATAAAAGACGCTGTGAGGGCAATAGAATTTATAAAGCCGGGAAAAGTCATTCCGATACATTACGACACTTTCCCTCCAATCAAAACCGACCCTGAACTCCTGGTCGAGCTTGCGGGGGAAAAGGCAGAAATCATAATCCTAAAACCTGGAGAATCAATTAAATAAAATTACGCTTAACGAAGACGTATGTTTTGCGTAAAGATGCCAAAAGCATTGACAAGATATTGCATTGTAATGTATTATTTATAAGTTCGCGGTGGGTTGGCCGAGAGGCTGAAGGCGCTCGCCTGCTAAGTGAGTATGGGGGCTAAAACTTCCATCGAGAGTTCAAATCTCTCACCCACCGCCATGTTTTCGATTGTATTCAAATGACCCGTTCAAAGAGCGGGTTTTTTCGTTTGTTGAAATAACTTAAATCGATGAAAAGAGGAATCATCACATGCCTAATTCTCGATATGAAAAAAATATGGGAACAATAGGGGCGGATGGGCAAGAGAGATTATCCAGATCCTGCGCGGCGGTGATAGGCTGCGGCGGGCTTGGAGGGTGGATAATCGAACTGCTTGCAAGAGCAGGGATAGGCAAGCTAATAGTTGCGGATGGGGATATATTCTCGGAAAGCAACCTTAACAGGCAAATACTGTGTACGGAGAATAACATAGGCAAGAATAAATCCGAGGAGGCTGTGCTGAGGATTGCCGCTATAAACAGCGATGTGAAGGTAAAATCCGTGCCGCTGTTTTTGAATGAAGATAACGCTTATGAAATTTTAGCCGGCTGCGATATAGCATTTGACGCGCTTGATAATATCCAGTCGAGGATCGTTCTTTGCAAAGCTGCCCGCGCTCTTAGCATTCCGGTTGTACATGGCGCTATAGCCGGTTGGTTCGGGCAAATGTCAATGATTATGCCTGAGGGCAAGTTATTGTACGATATTTGGGAAAATCAGAAAAGCGGCAAAGGTATGGAAACTGAACTTGGCAATCCTCCGTTCGCGCCTTCCATCATAGCTTCCCTTCAAGTAAGCGAAGGGATAAAATATCTTACAGGAAAGAGCACAGATTTTTCCTGTGATATTCTTTTATATGTTGATATGTTTGAAAACAGACTTGATAAAATTAAACTCAAGTGAGATATACTTTAAATATTGACTTAAGTGACGAAAGGACGACGGTCGAAATGGCGAGATTAAAAAATATTGGGCTTATTACTTCCGGCGGCGACTGCGGCGGACTTAACGCTGTAGTGCGCGGCGCGGCGCGGATTGCATTATCCAAAGGGATTGGCGCTTATATAATTCCCAACGGTTATGCCGGTCTGTATAATTTGATCGATTTTGAGAGATTAGCCCTTATGGACGAAGAGCGTACGGATCACGTTACTTCTTCCATAGCCGGCAGTGAAGCCGGACATTCGAGAGTGAAAATTTCAAAGATCGATGACCCGAACAAATATCAAAGAATTGCATTGGGATTAAGAAAATTCAACATAGACGGTCTGGTTATTTCAGGCGGAGATGATACGGGAAGTGTTGTCGTCGATCTAACCGAGAACGGAATCCCTTGTATTCATGCTCCCAAGACGATGGACCTTGACCTTCAGACCTACTCAGTCGGAGGAGACTCCACCATCAATAAAATCGCAGATATAGTCAATGATATTAAAACCACAGGCAAAACACATAATCGCGTTATGATTGTTGAAGTTTTCGGGCGTTACGCGGGGCATACCGCATTCCGTGGCGGAGTTGCATCTGACGCCGACTGCATTCTTATTCCAGAAATTAACGTTGACTTTAAAG
>WRBZ01000211.1 GCA_009784305.1 Synergistaceae bacterium | reverse complement strand
CTCGGTCTTGACAGTACGCTGGCCGGCCAGAGTCGTAGCGATGACCGCGTACCATACCGGGTCGGTATCCCCTCCGACTTCGTCCAGCTTGATGGTCAATACCGCAGAATTGAATTTGTCTTTCCCATCGTCGTAGTACGCCACACTAAGGCATTTGTTGATGTCGAGCCTGTGTTCGAATCCCGGAAGGCCGGATTGCGTCGGGTATTCTTTAACGGTGAAGACCGGTTTGTCGGGTTTATCAATCTCCAGAGTCTCCAGTACCGCCAGGAATATCATTTCCCACTGCGACGACGGTATGTCGATCGTGGCGGTATTGATAGTCGCGGCCGACACGCGCGGGGCGGAGGCAGTTGCCAGTGCCAGGATCAGCGCAAGGTAAAAAAATTTCTTCAAAGTTCCTTTCATTATGTACACTCTCCTCAATAGTATAGTAATAAATCGACGCAAACTTAACTTGTATTCCAATTTCATGGTTCTAATGGCTACATTGGTAATTTTCGAGTGTATCACCGTCGTCGTTCTGTCCAGACCGACACGTTCAGCGCGCCGGCGGTTTCGGTTATTGGATAATATGTTTAATCAATAAACAAATAAACCGGTAAAAGAGGCTCTTTATTAATTTTGTTAATGATTTTAAACCAAAATAATGATCTTGTCCAACCATTAATGAAGAAACTAAACGTAACGCTCTTTACCGTAAAGTTGGGCCGCGCTGCATGAACCTTTCTGCACGCCGTCGCGCTTGACTTTTTGTGATATAATTACAAAATTCAAAACGTGACTGTAGCTGCACGAAACATGTGACGAGGGAACGTCATATATTCCCGCGTGAAAGTATATGATCCACTCTGACGGTTAGGTTTTGCTATAATTGTCATGGGCGTTGACGCAGGTTTCGCCGGTGGCGGAGATTCGTCCGGTCAAAGAAGGCGCCGCGTGAACCGCTCCGCCTTTCCGTTTGTCCGGTTATGCTTTACTCAACCGACCCCGCCCATGCAAGCGTGTCGGTTGTTTTTTTGTTGTCCGCGTAGCTTTCAACGTTATTAATCATCTGAGGAAGGATCATGTGTGAATATATGGAGCGAAAAACCATTTTTTTTGTCGATGATGATATAACCAACTTAACCGTTGGCGCTAACGCACTTGCAGGCTTTTACAATGTTTTTACTTTTGTTTCCGGCGGGCTGTTGTTGAAAAGACTGGAAAGGCAGATTCCGGATCTAATTCTTTTAGATGTTGACATGCCTGAAATGAACGGATATGAAGTTATTAAACTAATCAAGGGAAGAATAGAAACAGAAAATATTCCTGTAATATTTTTAACCGCTAAGGATGACTATGAAAGCGAGCTGAACGGCCTGTCATTGGGCGCAATCGATTACATCATAAAGCCGTTTTCACCTCCCCTTTTACTTAAACGTATCGAAGTGCATCTGCTTGTTGAATCCCAAAAAAATGAGTTGCAAAACTTTAACAATAACTTGCGGGAAATGGTGGAAACCAAGACAAAAACGGTCATTGAGCTTCAAAACGCTATCCTCAATACAATGGTCAAACTTTTGGATCGCCGTGATGATATTACCGGCGGCCATATAGAAAGAACCCAGCGTTATATGCACGTTTTAATAAAAACAATACGGGAACACGGTCTTTTCAAGGATGAATCGTCATTCTGGGATTTGGATCTTATCGTTCAATCTTCACAGCTTCACGACATAGGGAAGATAGCCATAAAAGACGAGATACTTCTCAAGCCCGGGAAGCTGACCGACGAGGAATTTAAAGTGCTCAAGGAGCATACGGTCATCGGCGAAGAAGCTATTATTGAAATAGAAAAAGCCACAACCGAGCATGAATTCCTGGGATACGCAAAGATTTTTGCCGCCACTCACCACGAAAGGTGGGACGGGACCGGATACCCGAAAGGTTTGAGAGGAGAGGACATACCCTTGCTGGGAAGAGTAATGGCTCTCGTGGATGTCTACGATGCTCTTGTTTCAGTCAGGCCGTATAAGATGGCTTTTTCACATGAGGAAGCGGTCGACATTATTGCCGACAGTAAAGGAAAACAGTTTGATCCTGATATTGTCGATCTGTTTTTAAGCGTTTCCGATCATTTCAATGAAGTTGCCATTCGTCCAGATACAGTTTAGGCACATATTTATACCGTTTGTACCAAGAAAAGAGGAATCATCATGATTTATGATATCAAGACCAACGAGATTACCCAGATCATGCTGGATGCCACCCCACTCTGCTGCATCATGTGGGACGAAAATTTTCATAGTATTAACTGCAATGAGGAAGCGGTCAAATTGTTTGAGTTATCGAGCAAACAGGAATACCTGGATCGTTTTTTTGAACTCTCGCCCGAATACCAGCCTGACGGAAGCCTGAGCAGCGAAAAGGCAGTCAAGTATTTCCAACAGGCCTTCGACACCGGACGCGTGGTGTTCGAATGGATGCACCAAAAGCTGAACGGAGATCCCATACCCAGCGAGATAACAATGGTGCGCGTGAAATGCGGTGATAGCTACATCTTTGTGGGCTACACCCGCGATTTGCGCGAGTACAAGAAAATGATAACCACCACTACCGAATTTTTGGCCAACATGAGCCATGAAATACGTACGCCTATGAACGCCATCATTGGGATGGCGGAACTTTTATTACGCGAAGAAACCTCTCCGACTATCCGGGAAAATGCGCTTGGCATCAGGCAGGCAGGCGCCAATCTATTGGGAATTATCAACGATATTTTGGACTTTTCCAAGATTGAAAGCGGGAATATGGATCTGGTTCTTGCCGAATATACGCTTTCTTCCCTGATAAACGACGTAATCCACACCATCAAGGCGAGAGCGCATGAATCGAGGCTGCGGTTTGTTGTAAATATTGATAACAACATCCCCAATATTCTTGAAGGTGATGCAAAAAGAATACGTCAGATTATGCTGAACCTT
>WRBZ01000210.1 GCA_009784305.1 Synergistaceae bacterium | reverse complement strand
TGACGCGGCGCCCCGGAATAATACCCAATCAATGCCGCATGGCATTGATTGGAATTACATATACTCCGTCATCACGTATCCTGGCAAGCCCCCCGCCTGTTATAACGGCAAGGCAGGCAGGCGCCCGGACACCTGCCGAAATCATTTTCTTTTTTATTCGCAGCAGTTCATCTGCCGCCTTATCAACCTGGGCTTCTCCAAGTTTTATCTCGAAAGCTCCCCATTCGCCGCCGGGCATTTCAATAATTGCATCAACTTCCAATTCGCTGTTGTCACGATAGTGAAAAAGATTTCCACCATAGAAACCGGCGTACACTGCAAGATCCCTCAAACAAAGATTCTCAAACATAAAACCGAAAGTTCTGAGGTCTTCAATCAGCCGCTCCCTGGTGATACCAAGAGATGCGATTGCCAATGACGGATCTGAGAATATCCTTTTACATGCTTGCCGTAATACTGTTCTGGAACGTATACCCGGATCCCATGGCGGGATTTCTTCAATTATAAATGTTTCCCTGAGATTTTTTAGATAATTTGCTACAGAATCTCGCGAGATATATACCTCTTCCTCACCTTGCTCGTGCCTATTGACTCCATCTGTATCCATGGAAAGAGTATTTAAGCTTGCCATAGTTGCGTTATTTCTCGCCAAAGAGCGCATCAATTTACGCATTTTTAACTGATCCCTTTTAGATTGGTCGTCGCGAAATAACTCGTTTTTAATTATAGCGTTAATGTATTCAGTCGCTACTATCCCCGCTTTTTCAAGCGGAAGATTCAGCGTTTCCGGCCACCCTCCGCGAACCGTGAGATCAATTAACGCATGAAGGTCCATGTTCGCTATAAATGGTTCGAATGATTCGTGTTTAAAAACTGCGCCCAGTGAGATCGCTCCCGACGAGTCTGTCGACTCAAACAGCGTCATCGGACGCATTTGCAGAGTGGCTATTCTTCCGGTTCCGCTGTGTCGATAAGAATCATGAGGCGGTAAAACAGAGCCGGTCAAGATAAATTTGCCATAACCCGGACTTTGGTCTATATTAAATCTTACTGCATCCCAAATACCCGGAACCTCCTGCCATTCGTCTATCACGCGCGGCGTCTCTCCGGGCAGTAAGAGCGACGGATTTATCCCGGCGAGCGTTCTGTTGCTGTAATCACCGGCAGGGTCCATGATGTAGGTCACGCTGTTCGCATGACTTAAAGATGTCCAAGTTTTACCGCACCATTTTGGCCCTTCAATAAGAATTGCTCCGAATAATTGCAGATACTCTTCAACCTTAGTATCAATAATTCTATTCAAATAACCTGATTTCTTTAATGACATGAAGCACTCCTCGCTCTGCTTAAAGATGTCGGGCACACAGATAGATTATCACGAAATCAGCAAAATGTAAATGATTTTTTCCGCGATTTGCAATTGATATTTTCCGCATTTTGTAAGCTATTTTTTCCGCAAATTGTAAATTGCAATTTATGAATAATGCACATAAGCTTTATTGTCAAGAACTGTTTTGAAGCAGGAAAGACATAATAAAAATCAAGATACTTGAAACGAGGGCGTGTATATGAGAGCGACAGAGCTTTATGACAGGCTAAACGCAGATTTTATAAAAGAGGGCATTAAAGATGTCGATTGGGCAAACAGAATGCCCCATTTGCACAAATATCTCTTTCCGGAGTTTATGCAAAACGGCGGCATGGGTTTGATGTGCGATTTTACGAATGAGGTAGGGAAGGTCTACACAACCGTTTTTCTCTCTGATAGAGTATTGGCCCGTTTGTTAAGCGACGATGTATCTGACGCTGTGCTGTTTTCACACCACCCTACCAACTGGGACTTGAAAGACCGCAACGGCAACTATGCGGCAACAGAGGAGTATATCGCTAAATTAAAGGAGAGGAATATCTCCATATATGTTTTGCATCATCCGCTTGACAATTTCGGCAAGTTTTCAACGTGCGGGACGTTGGCAGATAAACTAAAAATGCGTATTGAAGAGCCCGCCTTTCTATACTTCGGCGCCTATTGCGGCATTGTAGGCACGCTCGATTGTAAAACAACAGGCGAGTTACATGACCATTATTCACAAACCGTAGGGCATAAGACAAGCCTTTATCAATATGGAGATGAGCGTCTAAAGGGCGAAAAAATCGCGTTATGCCCAGGCGGTGGAAATGATATGTTTGTGGTAAACGAAATGACGGAACGTAACATCGGCACTCTGATAACAGGTGTCACAATAGTCAATGACCATTCGCGGGAAACACACGAATTTGAAAAGGCTAACCGCATCAATGTGCTCGGCGGCACGCACTATTCCACGGAAAAATACGCGCCGATGGAGATGTGCAAATACTTTAATTCTCTGGGTCTGCCATCTGAATTCATCGAAGATGAGCCGGACTTGTTCGATTTGTAGCCGTAGGGTTAAGCGTGAAATAATCAGTTCATTTCCTTAATTGAGGTATGATTTATTTTGACAATTAACATCCGTTTAGAAGCACCGGGGGACTACAGAATAGTGGAAGAATTAACGCGAGCCGCTTTCGATAATCCCGACAGGGTAGCCAGGTCAAAAATTGGTTGCCCGATGGAACACCACATGGTTCATAAGCTGCGTGAAAACGGCGGGATAATGGATTTGAATTTTGTTGCTGAAATGAACGGAACGATAGTCGGACACATCATTTACAGCAACGCCCATATTCTACAACCTGACGGTTCAGAAATTGAAGTGTTGAATTTCGGTCCAATCAGCGTGCGGCCTGAGTTTCAACGCAAAGGTATTGGCAGCGCGTTGATGAAACACTCGATTAAAGCGGCGAAGCAAAGGGGATATGGGGCGATTTTATTTTTCGGCATCCCGGAATACTATCCTCGATTCGGCTTTGCGGAAGCTAAGGAATTTGGAATTACTGACTGCAACTCAAACAATTATCCGGCGTTCATGGCTATGGAGTTAAAAAAG
>WRBZ01000209.1 GCA_009784305.1 Synergistaceae bacterium | reverse complement strand
GGCCCATAGCGCCCTGGCCATTCCCCGAACGCTTATGCCGCTATGAGAGTAAAAGTCCGAGTCTTCTGCTGCCAGCACAGCTTTAATAATCCATGGGGATATATCCCTTAGTTCCGCTATATTTCGGTTTTCAGTGAAAAGTTTTGCAATAATTTCATTATTTCTGTCATATATTATGCTTGGAACGTTTATTCTGTGCAACTCTATCTCTTCCTGTGAAGGAAGCCCTTCCATTACGCTAATCATAAAAATACAACAGACGATCACAATTGATGTTATTATCACAGCTACCAACAATACAAGCCTGTGCATCTTAACTCCCAACTCTTCTCTATTCCATTATCCCGTATTCTCTTAAAAGCTGTTCATACCTCTCATCATATACTGATTGCGGAGTTTCAATCTGAGGGCGGGGTATAGGGATGCCAGGCGTTACATCTACATTATTTACAACCTGGTTGTTATTTACAGGCGGCTGATACTGTTCGTACTGCTCATATTCATTGAGCTGCTGTTCATACAAACTGAAAATTTCTGCGTCCTGGTCTATTCTTACCAGGAGCGGCGCGTTATCATCGAAGGCGCTGCCGTATCCTCCGTGATTCGGGCATGTCGATGTTGGAGCTGTTCCCGTTTCAATATAGAGAGATACCGCAGGGCATCCTGAAACGCTTAAAAACCCTGAAGTCCTGCAAATAGATACTCTATCAACGTTTACATTTGGCGATGGATCTCCGAAGCTTGGTTTAAGGTCGAGTATGGGGGCAGCGAAAGTCATGAACTGTTTCCATGGCGGCGCTGCAACAACCCCCCCAGTCTGCCCTCTTCCAAGAGTTTTATTATCATCGTTTCCGGCATATATGGCGGTAACAAGCCCTGATACTCCGCCAATGAACCATGCATCTATAAAATCATTTGTCGTCCCTGTCTTTCCGAATACCTGAGTTTGCGGCATTGCTGCATTTGACCCTGTCCCTGCTCTCACAGCGTCAAGAAGCATGGATAAAATAGTCCATGATGTCTCAGGCCGTATGGCTTGAACAGTATAAGGCTCATTTTTCTCCAATACTTCCCCTGTCCAAGACCTGATTTCTCGTATGAATAAAGGCCTTTCCGGCCGTTTTCCCTCATTTGCATAAACAGAGAATGCAAACGCCATTTCAAGGGGTGTAACGCTGGCTGACCCAAGCGCTATTGAAAGGTTTGGCTGCAGGTATTGCGTGGTTATTCCGGCCTTCCTTGCAAACTCAATAACTGGAGATACTCCTATATGCGCTATACAACGAACAGGAACGGTATTAAGAGACCTTGTCAAAGCGTAGAGCATCGTTACTTCTCCATGGAACTTGCCATCATAATTGGTTGGGGTCCAAGGCTTTCTACTGCCTGGAGTATTAAAGATCAACCTATCGTCCAAAAAACGATCTGATGGGCGTAACCCTTTCTCAATCGCCGCGCCATAAATAAATGGTTTAAAGCTTGAGCCCGGCTGCCTGTATGCTTGAGTCGCCCTGTTGAATTTGCTTTCGTTAAAATCCTTTCCCCCGACCAATGCAATAACTTCTCCTGTCCCTGGTTCTATTGCAACAAGGGCGCCTTGAGTTTTCATATTTGCAACTACTTCCTGAGCTTTATCCTGAAGCCTTATATCCAGAGTTGTGTAAATTTCCATTCCCCCGCCATATACTTTATCCGTTCCATATTTTGGCAGAAGGTCATTAAAAAGGATGTGTGATACAAAATAGGGTGCGCGGTTAAATTCCTCGACTTTATTAGGAATATGCTTAAATTCAAGCTCCTCGTTTTTAGCCTGTTGAACTTGAGATTCATTTAACCATCCAAGTGTTCCCATACGATCAAGCACGTATGATTGACGGCTTTTCGCCATTGAGAGGTTGGTCATTGGGTTATATCTGTTCGGAGCCGGCATTATTCCCGCTAAAATTGCTGATTCCGCTATGTTTAATTCCGAGGCCTGTTTCCCGAAGTATGTATGGGCGGCAGTATCAACTCCCCATGCCCCGCGCCCGAAGTAAACCGTATTTAGATACATTTCAAGAATTTTATCCTTTGAATATATCTCTTCCAATTTAAATGAAATAAGCATCTCTTTTATTTTACGCATAAGTATTCTTTCCTGAGACAAATACAAGCTCCTTGCAAGTTGTTGCGTTATAGTGCTTCCACCTTGCAGACCGCTTGTGCCTTCAATTCTCTGCATCACGTTGGAATAAAATGCGCGGATTATTCCAGGGATACTTATACCTATATGCGAGTAAAACTCGGAGTCTTCAGCGGCCAAAATGGCTTTTATCATCCATGGGGATATGTTTTTAAGCTCAACGGGGTTGCGGTTTTCTGTGAATAATTTAGCTATGACCTCGTTATTTCTGTCGTATATTACGCTCGGAACGTTTATCCGGTGTGTCATAAGCTGTGAAACAGTAGGCATCTCTTCCGAAGCCTTAATTACCAAGACTGTTCCGAAAACAACAGAACCTGCTATGCCTATAAGCATAAATAGCAAAAACAAAAGAAAGATGGTTTTAAAAACTGAACTTTTCTTTCTCCTAATTTTTATGTTTGTCTTTTGTTTATTATTTCCATTTTTTGCATAATGATTATTTGCGTTGTTTGGCATCAAATTTCTCCTAACCGGGAAAAAGCATATCTTGCCGAAATTAAGAAACTATATTATAAGAGAAAACGCCATAATAATAAAGAACATTTAATTATGCGTAAAAAAAAGCAATTCAATGTCAGGGTTTTATCTATTTACTATTTGTTACATTCTTTGCGTGAGTTTCATAGCTGAAAATGCTGGCAAAGGAGCTTATCGCAGAGAGAACAAGGCATGCAATCAAAACATTGCCGTACCTTGCCGTTTGGGATAAACTTTCTCCCATATCAGCAATGACCCCAAGCAAAGAAGTTCCCAAAGCTACTCCTAAAAAACCAATAGTATTAAGGACTGC
>WRBZ01000208.1 GCA_009784305.1 Synergistaceae bacterium | reverse complement strand
TCTGAATAGCATACCTCACTGCCCACTGTCGTCAACCACTTTCTTTGATTCCGCGGCAAGCGAATCAAGCAATGAATCGATCCGCCGGCCGTAGTCCTGACTTCTGTCTATGCAGAATTCAAGCTGCGGGGTCGTGCGAAGATACATCCTTTCACCCATCAACTTTCTCAGTTGACCGGCAGTGGATTTTAGCGCTTCCAGTGTCGTTTCGCGCACGCCTTCAGTGAGCGTCGTAAACCAAACCTTTGCGTGTTTAAGGTCCTTGGAACAATCAACTGAAGTGATGACAGCGCTTTTTACAGCATCGTCCTTTATAGAAAACTCCAGCAGATAAGCAATTTCCCTAACAAGTTCCTTGTTTATCCGCTCCATCCTGAAGCTGCTCATTGCAGGTGGCGTTTCTCCTCCAGAATTTCATAGACTTCAAGGATATCTTCCTCCTCAAAATCCTGAAATCCCGCGAGGTTTATTCCACACTCAAGCCCCGCCCTGACTTCTTTCACTTCATCTTTTATTCGCCTGAGGCTTGAGATTCCGCCATCCCAAAGAACTATACCCTTACGAACTATCCTAACTCTAGACGTTCTGCGGATTATCCCCAATTTTACGTAACATCCGGCTACCCTTCCTATTTTAGGAACCTTAAACACCTGACGAATTTCAACCTCTCCAAGCGATTCCTCGCGAAGGTTCGGCTTGAGCAATCCTTCGAGAGCGGATTTGATTTCCTCTATCGCATTGTAGATGATATCGTAAAACCTTATTTCAATTTCATTTTCCTCCGCTATTTTTTTAGCGTTAGCGTCGGGGCGAACATTAAAACCTATAATGACCGCGTTTGCAGTAGCAGCTAAAGTAACGTCCGCTTCGGAAATTCTCCCTACGCCTTTATGAATGATATTTACACCGACTTCGTTTGTTCCTAATTTTTCAAGAGAAGAACTTAGAGCTTCAACTGAACCCTGCACATCGCATTTTACTATGAGGTTAAGGTGCGGAACCTCCCCTTCTTTCATCTGGGCAAATAACCCTTCAAGAGAAGCCCTGCGGTGTATATTTTGCACAGCAAGTTCATGCTGCCTTTTTGCAAGCATTTCACGAGCTTCGCGTTCGTTTTCGACCGCTATAAACTTTTCTCCGGGCTGAGGGACAGCGGCGAGCCCCAATATTTCAACCGGAGTGCTTGGGCCGGCCTTATCCGTATTGACGCCGAAAGCGTCAACAAGCGCTCGGATCTTACCCCATGCAGTATCAAACAGTATGACATCCCCGCGTCGTAAAGTACCGTTCTGCACGATTACAGTAGCTACCGGTCCCTTCCCTTTGTCAAGTTCAGCTTCAATAACGACACCGGATGGCGCCGCTGTAGGGTCCGATTTAAGTTCCTGCATTTCAGCGACAAGTAGCAACATCTCAAGTAAATTTGGCAAGCCTTCCCCAAATTTAGCCGATACATCTACCATTATCACATCTCCGCCCCACTCTTCAGGTACAAGCCCGGCGTCGGAAAGCTGCTGACGCACTCTGTCAGGCCTTGAAGCAGGTTTATCGACTTTATTTACAGCAACCACAATTGGAACACCCGCCGCCTTAACGTGGGCGATGGCTTCCTTCGTTTGAGGCATTATCCCGTCATCAGCCGCAACAACAAGGATAACAACGTCTGTAGCCTGAGCTCCACGCGCGCGCATAGCAGTAAAAGCCTCATGTCCCGGCGTATCCAGGAAAACGATCTTTTTGCCTTCATGCCTTACCACTGAAGCTCCAATATGCTGAGTTATTCCGCCCGCTTCCCGGGTTGTAACATTTGTATTCCGTATAGTATCAAGCAGCGTGGTCTTACCATGGTCAACATGCCCCATAACGGCAACTACCGGAGCGCGAGGCAAAAGAGCGCCTTTCGGCTGATGTTTTTTCTTATCAGGGCGTTTCGGCTGGGGAGCAATTATCTTGCGCGGTTCAACTGCAATTTCCTTTTCAAAGCGTACATTATACTTCTCTGAAAATATCTCAAGAATTCTATCATCAGCCAGAGCAGGCGCTGCCAGCATCAATCCTTTTGAAATCAGCGTTTTAACCGCTTCCGCAGCGGGTATACCCAGCGCTTCAGCAACATCCCTTACTGAAGGTGAAGGTTTTATCTTCTTTACACTTTTGACTGAAGGCAACGTATGTTCGGGAATTGGCAAAGGAGCGGAAGTAGTCTTCTTTATCTCTTCCGTTGCTTTTTCGGGAAGACTTTTCCTCTCAGTTTTAGCTTTCTTTTGTGAAACTACAGAGTCCTTGTTGAGAACTATATTCTTAACATTCTCAACTACTTCGTCTTCCAAAGAACTCATGTGTGATTTCACTTCAATATTATTATCGGAGAGGATCTTTATCATCTCCTTGTTGTCCAATTCCAAAGCCTTGGCAAGTTCGTATACTCTCACTTTGCCCAATAACAACACCTCCTTCAATACTGCCCTAACAATTTAAACTGCTTTCTATTCCTGAAATGAAACCGCTTTTCTCAGGCAATGCAACGACTATTGCTCTGTTTACGCCTATCGCGTGAGCGAGCCGCTCTATTGAAATACCCTCTAATACAACATAATCAGCATTTTTTGTGAGCGACAGAAATGTTTTTTCTGACTCGCTTGGAGCATCTTCAGGAAACAGTATAAACAACTTCTCACCGTTAGACAACTTTGATTTTACACTATCCTGGCCAATTATGAGCGCTCCGGCGCGGCGAGCCATACCCAAAAGCGAAAGAGTTTTTTCTATGTCACGCATAATAATTCCCCATAAACGCCTTCTGTTGCACATGCTTTAAGCATTCTCTCAAAAGCGCGGCTTTTTTTCGCTTTTTCAATACATTCCTTTTTCCTGCAAACCCAAGCTCCACGCCCCTGAAGTTTGACTCCGGGATCAAATTTGATTGTCTTCATGCCATCATCAGTTATTCTAACGACCTTTAGCAGCATATTTTTATC
>WRBZ01000207.1 GCA_009784305.1 Synergistaceae bacterium | reverse complement strand
TTTTTGTTTCTATGCCACTCCCACTGCCAGAAGATAGCCTGTTCGTTCAGCTTTTTCGGTTGCAGATCAACCGCAATACCCCAACTGTGATAGCTCATCCTCCGCGTCCCCTCAATTTGCCTCCAATTGAAACCATGAACGCTGTCCAATGAAGCGATAAAAGCCTCGGCTCCTTCCCAATTCCTGATATCGGCTTCCACATTTTTTAGCGGCTCGGCAATCATCCGGTGAACGTTTATTCTTTTGCCAAGGAATTCTACTGTTTCAAGCATTTTTCTGACTTCTGTAAGTGAGCTTCCATTGTAAAGAACCCCGTGGAGCGAGTAGGAATAGTTCTTGGTATTCAGCCGTTTTTTCGGGTTGGCCATGTTGCGGATTTCTTCTATGCATTGAGGCGTAAATGTATCCGGCGAGCGTACCTTGGCAGGGTAATGATAAAAAATGTGAGCCTCGAATAACGCGGCTTTCTTCCTTTCAACTTCAGAGAGAATCCTGCCTTCCGCCCAAAAAAAGATTTTCCCCCCTACTGTTATTGTCCAGTCATCATCTGTAAAGGCAACTTCGCTAACCTTGTCGGGAAAACTGTTCTGAAACGCGCAAAAGACATGTTTTCCGTTTGCCGTTATATCGAAGCTTTGTCCCAATGCGCTTATGCAGGACGCATACAACAAAAGCAGAACGATTGATATCCGGCTCACGAAAGTGAGTACGGAGCATCGAGGACGCCCTCTGCAAGGCATTATGTCATTATTCGATTGCTGCGCGTTGTTGTTAGTCATTCTTTGAGCATCTCCCCATTAAACGTTTTTTATCGAAGGAGTAACAGATTTGACGCCTCTACGGGAAAATATAAACAGCACATATCAGTATGATAACTAATACAGTGGAATTCTTTCTCATTTCGTACACCTCATCGTTGCAAAAACCATTTGGTACGCCTTCCCTAAAGGTCAGGCATACCCAATGGGCATAAGTATATATACCGTTGTTTGTGTTTATCGCATTTTCACAGTACGGTAGTTTATCAATCGAGAAAGGTACGAAACTTCATTTCCTTAACCTTGTTATTTTCAATAATAAAACAAATTAAGTAGAACCCGTTGTCGTCTTCATAAGCCAGCATATTTCCCTCAATTTGTTGCGGTTCGCCGAATATTTTTTTAACGTCCCCTGCGGTGGAACCTATATCAATTCCCAAAAAGTCAACGAACCCGGCTTTCTCAACATCCACGGAAATAATAAAATACCTGTATTCATCATCACTTGTGTACTCCAATGTACCAATACTTATCCCTGGGTATTCCATAGTTTTAATATGCAGTTCCAAGTTGCTGTCATGCGGACTTGGCACAGTTTTTTCCTGCCATTTCGCTCCGTCCCGAAACTGTTCTTCTATTGCTTCAATGCTGGGATATTTTTGCAATAATTGTTCACTACATTCACTGATCACTTCACTACTACGCGCAACTTCAGAAAAACACGTCACTAACAAAGTTAAACAAAACGTTGCCAGGATAATTCTCTTAACCATAATCAGATCCTCCTTATATTCAATCAAAAATACACGTGCGTCCGCTCAGACAAAGCGCCTCCATACACTGCCGGACGGTCACTTAAGCTTCAGTTCTCCTTCGAACTTGTTGAACCTGATAGAGTACTTGTCTGCTTCAAAGGCGATGGATATCGCCAATATCTTTCCACTTTCAACTGAATTTGTCGCGAATTGCGCCGCGCCCCTTTCGTCGGCGAAGTCGTAACTCTGCGTTATTATCCAGCCATTCTTTTGCAGATAGGTAGAATACGCCGTCAGGTCTTTCATCTTCGATGCGCTCTCGTAAGTATATTGTATATACCGTAAGCCGTTGGACGTGCCGTTCGCCACACCTGTGACTTTACGTTCTTCACCGATTACCGCGTTTATACTTGCCACCATATCGTCTCCAAGATTATACTCGGTTAGTATTAAGGAGTTTTCTGTTATGAAAAAAAGTATAGCGGCGGAAGCTGCTGCAATAACGATGAGAGTAATAACAATTCTTTTGAACATGTCATATCCCCTCTTCAAAAACTAATTATTCTATAGAGCTTTTGCTTTTGCGTTCTTGTAATCGTCGCAGAGGTCTTCCAAGTCAAAAACTCCCTCATATTTCCACCACCAGCCATTGCCGCCCCATATCGCGCCGCCGTCCGGGAGGCAAATTTTCCATGGGCGCGGAGTGCTGTCGACATATACGTAATCGCCGATGCGTATTTCGATTCTTTTTACTGGTTCGTACACTACCTTTACCATGTCAGCGTTAATGATTTCCGTTTCGGTGCCTGTCGACCCCATCGAAGTAACAACCTCACCGCCCTCCCATTTCAGGGCTACACGGCAAAAGAGCGTCAACTGCCCCTCCGGACTCACGCTCCACTCGCCAGAAATATAACGCTCGCGTGTTTCGCCATCCATCTCGCTTGCGGCATATATAAATGTGGAATCGTCCAGTAAGCCTAACCGCTGCGACCAACCGGATCCCAGCATAGGACTCGCGTGCCACATTCCTCCTCCAAGCTCGGTGCGAAAATCACGTACATCGCTTATTCCCGCATTGGCGAACGCTTCACACGTAAAAAACGAGCCTGCCAATACCAGCGCAGTAAAAAACTTTTTGATCATTGTTACCATTCCTTTCTCTTCATTAGTCCAGGTTCATTCTGTGTGGTGCGCGCAGTGCATGGGGCCTGGATTGCTTCCCGCCACGCTGCGCTCGCGGCTAAAGGCGCGCTGATGGAGAAACTAAACGACTCGCACAGCTCACTTTATTCGCTGGCTCCCTGCATATCGCAAAGACGAAAAACATACAGGTTTGTAATAGTGTTCTTTTCTTTTAACCACTAATCACAAACTTTTTTCTTAATTGAATTCGCAGTCTGTGAACTTCACGTTTTTGCTGCCCCGAATGGGGGAGTCGGTTACGTTACGGTTGAATGACGAAT
>WRBZ01000206.1 GCA_009784305.1 Synergistaceae bacterium | reverse complement strand
CCATATCCGCCGCATTCGCCCTGCTTGCGTTCATCATCTCCAGAATGAGCTCCTCCAAGTTGACCAGGGTACCCAAGCCTTCAAATCCGGTTGACTTCAGGTTCCACAGCTTCAGTTTTTTCAGGGAGACAACGCCGGAAAGCTGCGTCAGATCAGCCGGGACCTTCATCTGCCAGATCTGTAAGTCTTCCAGTTGTATCTTTGCCAGCGGGGTGTAATCCTTTACGCTTTCAGAGAACAATTCGAATTTTTTCAGTTTGGTCAGCGCGGGAATCCATGAAATATCGTCAAGCGCGGTCAGTCCGCCCTTCAGTGTCTCAATCTGAGTCACCTTGCCCAAAGTGCTGTAATCGGAGCCTTGCGTGGCATAGTAGGTGAGCTCTTTCAGGGCAGGGCACCCGGCCAGAGGGCTGAAGTCCCTGACAGTCGCTCCGTAAAGGCTCAGCACTCCCAGCTTTGGAAGCCCGGTCAGGGGGGTAAGGTCCGCAATCGTCGAATTTGTCAGTTCAAGGCTTGTCAGGCCGGAGAGGGCCTGCAGTGGCGTCAGATCAGCCGGCACGCCGCCTGAAATGGCAGCGGAAGTCAATTTTGGTATAGAAGGAATGCCCTCGAAAGAAACAAGAGTACCGAGTTTACTGGGGGCGCCTATACTGAGCCTGGTCAAATTGGTCAGTTTGCTCATCCACTTGAGATCCGGAGCCATCATGCCGTTTTCCATGTTATTCCCACGTATCTCAAGATTCGTTATGGTCGTCAAATCACTTAAAGGCGAAAAGTCGGTCACGGTACCACCTTTCAGCGTGAAACGCGCGGGCCCCTTCACTTTAGCCACGGGCGCGATGGAGGTTAGTGTTGTTGGTCCGTCAATTTCCAGTTCCTTCATGCCCGGAAATGCCTCGCAAATCGTAGCAAGGTCTGCTTCGTTAATTTTCTGAAGCACGAAAACGACGCCTGCTCCCCCCTCCGCGACCTCTTTCTTTACTTGCGCCAATATCTCAGCCGTAACGCTTTCCTGAATGGTAACTCTGTCTTTTTTGTCCGATATTCTGACGCTGGGAGCAGCATGCGCAATACCAGCGCAAAGGCTTATTCCGATCAGGCAAATTAAAGCTGTAAAAATTATAGATTTCTTCGTCATTCTCAAACTCTCCTGTTTCTTAGATTTGATTTACAGTAATTCTACTATTCATATATCCTAGCCAAGTAAAGCTTTCGTTTTATGGACGCCGACCCCTATCAAATGTTTTATCAAATTACTACCACTGGTCATCCAGATTTTCGTCCGTTTCGCCGCCTGAATTATTTTCAGAATCATTATCAAACCCGGTTCCAAAATTACTAAAATCGGGCTCTTGTTCCTGCTTTTTCTCCGGTTCTTCAGGTTCATCCCACTGTCCCTCGACGTCGAAATCAGCATCGTGCGCGTTACGCCGCTCATCAACCATTGATTTCGGCGGACGGACTGCAGCATAAGTGTTTCCGTTGCCGACCACGTACCACAGGCCATCGTGCTGTCTCATCCGTACGGGTCGCGGGCTGTCCGCGCCGCTGCTTCGAATGAAAAGATTGGTGTCGCCGGCTTGTTGTCTCTTCGAGGTGTAATCAAGTTTAAAGTCGTCCGGTGACATTGCGTAGTTGTTCTCAGGTGTTGCGCCGATGGCAAAACTACGGAAAATATGGTGATAGGAAGAATCTCTCATACGGTTTACGAATGTCCTGGTGTTGTTCGACCGTTCGATCGGCATGGACATGTACATCGAGTAGCGCAGCATTTTGGACGCTTCGTCCCGCGTGGCTTCGTTTAAATAACAGAACACCGCCTCGAAATAAAGCTTTGCCGCTCCCTCCACCGTTCGCCCTTCACGCTGATAGCGAGTCTTGAATTCATCGAAATCGCGCGGCAGTTTGGCAAAAGCTTCGCCATGAATCATAAAAAACACCGTTAATAACAACAATGCCACAAGTAAAAGTTTTTTCATACTAATTTAATACCTCCACTTCATTCATAATATCAATACATTCGGCTATCGTTTCACATACCATACATTCGCTAAGTGGGAGGATAGCTGAAGCGATGTTACGCTTATATCTCCTGCATGTAAAAAAATGTGACGAATCATAGGCAATCTAAGCGTTCCAACAATCAAGGTCCCCCCATTGCAGTTTTGAAGCTTGCTGTTGTTCTTAAAGTTGACAACTTTCGCCGCTTCCCATGGCACAGGTTCAGGTTTATAGTATTGATCCATAGTGTCCCCATAGAAACAGTAGCCTTCCTTTTTGCAAATAGCGCACTTCCACTTTGTAAGCTTATTGTCCTTTAACGTCGGGCCATTTTTCAAGGCAATAAATTGTGCTAAATACTTTTTGATGTCATCTGAATTCATGTTGCCGCTCCTCGTTTTATCGAAGATATGGCCGCCGTCAACATTTTTGCACTTTGCAATAGCTTTTCCATTTTCGCTTAAATATACCCAGTTCTTCTGCTGGTATTTTCCGTCCTTGAAATCACGATTGGCTTGCGCGTTTACACTATCCGGATCAAAAGTGAAAACTATCATATTGCAAGACCAACACTGCCACTGGGTTATCGGTATAGCCACGGCTGTTGACGACGCCAAAACACAAAGCGCCGCTCCCAAAATAAATGTGACCGCAAGGCGTTTCAAAAGCATTTTCATTCAAGACACCTTCCCTTTTCTTGATACGTCAATTCGCTAAAATATCCAATCGGGGTATTTGGCAGCTTCCGGCGCGGGGTAGTCAACTCCCAGAATGGCAACTACATTGCCCTTGCTGTCATGAACCGGCGCATAGGCGGAAAGCAGGAATTCTCCATCTTCTTCATATGCGTGATTCGCTGCTGTTGATGTACCTTTCCAGGCGGCTGTGAATCCGGCTTCCCATTCTTGTTCGGTTCCATAGTCATCCGGTTCGTCTCCGCCGACTGCTGTAAGAATGAAAGGTGCGCTTTCGACTGCCCCGGACGGATACAGCGTATATAT
>WRBZ01000205.1 GCA_009784305.1 Synergistaceae bacterium | reverse complement strand
TAGATTGAACGGGGTCATGAAAAACAATATTATGCGGGAATTTGAGAATGGAAACATTGACCTTCTTGTTACAACTTCGGTGATAGAAGTTGGAGTCGATATCCCTAACGCTTCCATCATGGTTATAGAAGGAGCTGACAGATTCGGCCTTTCACAATTACATCAGTTGAGAGGGCGGATAGGAAGAGGACCTGAAAAAGGCTGGTGTATCCTTGTTGCCAACCCAAAAACGCAGGAAGGAAAAGAAAGGATTTCAGCCATGACTCAAACAAATGATGGGTTCCAAATAGCAGAAATAGACTTGAAGCTCAGAGGACCGGGAGAAGTTTGCGGAATAAGGCAGCATGGAATAACAGATTTTCGCGTGGCAGACCTTATACGTGACCACGAAATTCTACTTGAAGCGAGGAACGAAGCTGAGAGCTTATTGGATTCCGACCCCGAACTGAAAAATGAGCCATTATTGCTGAAAACCGTCATGGAACTCATAGGAGAAGCCCTGGATATAGCGGGGACAGCTTAGGGATTAGGAGTTTAACTCACAGTAATGTCATACGGTTCGCCGTAATTCACGATTTCAGCATCTCCCCAGACTTTTTCTATCTTATAATGCTCCCGTCCCTTTCGGCTGAAGATATGAACGAAAACATTATCTCCGTCGACAAGCCGCCAGTGAGGGCTGTTTTCTCCCTCTATCCGCGGGTGTTTTATCCCATACTTTATTAGAGCTTCATCGGCGGCTTCCAATAAAGTGCGCATGTGCGTTTCCGAATTTGCGGTAACTAAGATAAATATATCCGATACGGCAGCAGCATTTCCAAGATCAATGGCGGTTATATCAAGGCCTTTTTTATTTGCGAGAGCTTCGCATATAAATTCATATTGCTCAATTCTTTCAGTCTTCATACAATCATAGCTCCATTACTCCTTAATTCTTGCAGTACGTAAATTTGCAAATACTTTTTCCTTATCTTTACCAAGAATTATTGTTACAGAAGAAGCGGCAGCGCTTTTTGATATTAATTTTTTATTGATTCCGCAAAGAATCGCTAAAGCTTCTGCTGATTCCATATCTCCGTTATTTCCGCTAATAGGGATCATTATGCTGGAAGTATGATAATCGAAGTGCTTTGCATTCCCAGTGAGCCCTACGTCTATGCCTATATGCTGGAACTCTTCCGATGCCCGCTTACCAAGGCCATTGGAGCCTTCTCCATTCAATATTGAAATTTTCCCCTTTATTTTGCTCAATAGAAGCGAGACGTCTCCAATTAATTCATGAGAGTCAATGTCCACCGATGGAACATCGGTCTGTTCTGCAAGCATCATGGAAGCTGCCGGGATATCAGGTAGCCAATAACTGATTGCTCCTATATATGCAGCTTTTCCCGGCATCGTAAAAAGCTTTAAGTCGCCTTCTTTTAAATCCTTTAAGTACGAAGCAAGTTGAATTGCTTGAACCGGGGACATATCCGTATTGATCATTCTAACTATTTCCATTGTCAGTTCCGGAATTTTGGGTATAACTGACGGGGTTTGCAGCTTTCTGACAACTTCTTTTATAAATTTCTGCTGCCTTCCCATTCGTCCAATATCGCCCAATGGGTCATTACGAAATCTAACGTAATGCAAAGCGTTTTTTCCGTCAAGGTTCTGAACCCCTTTTGGAATGTTTATGAATAGTTTTCCAGAATAATCGTTATAAACCAAACTCTTTTCCACATCAATTGTTATTCCGCCTAATAAATCTATAATAGCGGGAAATGACTTATAATTCAGTACTAAATAGTAATTAATGGGTATCCCTAATAAGTTTACAACAACTTCCTTTTGCAGATTGATCCCGCCATAAGCATATGCATGGTTTATTTTATCCCAGCCTTTTTTTGGTATTAACACGCGGGAGTCACGCGGTATTGACATCACTTTTATTTTTTTGGAATCAATATCAACAACAGCCACGGCCAAAGTATCCGCGCGTTCTGAGCCATCGGTGTAATCCAAGCCTGCTATTAAAATGTTTATTGTTCCCGATGATTCACTAAAACGGTTAACACTAAAGTTTTCTTCTATTGTCGTCACATCAGGGGACATGAATGGCAGGAGGCGCAAAACTGCCCCTGCTGTGCCAGCGCTTAATGCTAATAATACTACGGTAATAATTTTTACCCATTTATTCATTCGGTTTATCTACCTCCACGTTGATCATCTCAGGTATAGTTTGCTTTTTTTAATATAATCCTCAACTGCGTCAGGTACGAGGTATTTAGCGCCCTTCCCTTCACTGATTCTCTCTCTTATATTCGTGCTTGAAAGTGAAAAACGCGGAATTTCTATAAAAATAATGGCCTCCTTTATTTTTAATGGAAGTTCATCCAAGTTTTCAGAGGAATACCCGGGACGAGTAACAGTTACAAGTCGGCAAAATTCGGGTAATTTCATATATTCCTTCCAGGTAGCTATGCTTAGTATAGCATCAAGTCCTGTAATGAAATAAAATTCAACATCTTCTCCCTTGATAGCCAAAAACTCCCGCAAAGTATCTATAGTATGGCTTGATTTTCCTCTATCTATCTCCATCCTTGATACTGAAAAATAAGGTATTCCGACCGTCGCAATCAGAGTCATATCGTATCTGTGCTCCTGATTTGATACGCCGCTCTTATGAGGAGGCTGCCCAGTTGGAACAAATATTACTTCGTCCAGCTCTAATTCTCTGTGGCTCTCCTCCGCCGCAAGCAAATGCCCGAAATGAATAGGGTCAAATGTCCCTCCCATTAATCCTATTCTTTTTTTTGTTTTATCAAGCTTTAGAACTTCATTGATCATCATTCATTACATGACCCGGATGGAAATCGAATTCTATACTTCCTATGTAAACTTTATCCCCATCCTGCGCCCCGCTTTCCTCAAGGGCTTCTTCAACTTTAAGCTTCTTCAATATGCGCGCAAACTTCATAAAAGTATCTTCCTGGTCAAAATTCAATCTGTAAACAGTTTTTTC
>WRBZ01000204.1 GCA_009784305.1 Synergistaceae bacterium | reverse complement strand
GATAGAACAAATTAATATGTTAAGAAGAGTTGGCTGCGACATTGTGCAGGGATATTATTACAGTAAACCTCTTAAAGATTTAAATTTCACACAGCTTTTAAATATAAGAGCTTAAATTGTTTTAGAAAGAAGGTATTTTTATGAAGGAATTGTTAATAACTGTTTTAGGATTTGTGATTTTTTTCTGCCTCAGCCCTGCGGAAGCAGCTGAATTTGCCGGCCCCCAGAAAGGTCTGCCGTCTTTGGTGATGCTTTCTACTCCCACGTGACCGGCTTGCGTACAGATGTCCAAAGTTTTGGACTCCATCAACGAGAAATATGCTGAGAAAATGCTTGCTGAGAAGATTGACCTTATGGGCAGGAGGGAGCTTGCTGCTGAGTTCAAGGTGCAATATGTTCCGCACTTACTTTTTATTAACGCGAATGGTGAAATATTTGAGCAAAAAGTGGGATTCATTAAGGAAGATGATGTGTTTGAGATATTTGAAAAAGCCGGAATAAAAATTAAATAACGATGTATGAATGGCTTTGATGAATTTGACTTTTTTTTCAGAAATACCGGAAGCGCCCTTGAGATTATAGGCAGCCTTCCGTCTTCTTATTTCCATCGTTTCCCCGAGCTTGAGTCATTTGTTATGGCTACGGGAGTACGCTGCGCGGATGAGAATTGGGCATGGATCAAAAGTAATAATTATTCAAGGGAATTATTAATTGAGGTCATAAAATTTTTTGAAGATAGATCGCTTCAATTTATATGGCCAGTCTTTCCGGGTAGCGGCGTTCAAATGGGGCTTGATATGGACGAACTGGGATTGTTGACGAGGGAAAACTTCAGCGCAATGACCTTCGACGCCGTTGCCGATTCATATGTAATTGAGCCTGCCGATATAGAATTGGACGTAAAGAGCGTCCTGACCTCAGAGGATGCCATGCTATGGGCTGATACCAACTGGAAAGGTTTCACGGAAAGAGGGGAAACGCCGCCTGAATTTGTCAGGTTTGCGCGATACGCAGCGCTGAACAATAAACTGAGGCTGTTTTTTGGATATGTTGAGAATGAACCGGCAGGAACTTGCATGTTATGCAAATGCGAGGGGATTGTGATTTCTCATTTCAGCGTATTGCCGAAATGGAGGAATATGGGCGTAGGAAGCGCTTTAATGAATGAGATTATGGCTTATAATAATTCAGTTAAGAATCGCTTTCTTGTTCTTATTGCAACGAAGCAAGGGAAAAAATTGTATAAAAAATATGGTTTCAGGAATATTGCTGATATATCAATTCGTTCTTTCAGCGATAGCGTTTAGAGTTGTTACGGATAGGTGCGTCAATCTGCCGCCCGTTGGCCCCACGTATATAACAGGGATTAGAAAAAAGAGAGGCTGGTAAAAATGTCGGAATTTAATTTCAATAATACAGAAACTGTTCAGGAAGCAAGAGTGCATGAAATAGCTCATTCTTTTATGTCGCAGGTGTATGTGTGGATGAGCTTCGGGCTTGCTGTGACCGGAGGGCTTTCCTGGTATGTCGCTAATTCAACGGGGCTTATCAATGCATTATTTGGCAATGGAATGGCGCCATTCTGGATTATAGTCATAATCCAACTTGGGATCGTGTTATTTTTGAGCTCCAGAGTGGCAGGGCTCAGCCCAACTGTAGCGAGCGGACTTTTTGTTCTTTATGCAGCCCTCAATGGAGTTATAATGGCGCCAATATTTTTGCTTTATATGAGCGAATCAATAGCATCCACGTTCTTCGTAACGGCAGGAACATTCGGCGCAATGAGCCTGTATGGCTACACGACAAAGAGAGACCTTTCAAGCCTTCGCGGTTTTTTATTGATGGGGCTGATTGGTATCATAATTGCGACGATAGCGAATATATGGCTCAGAAACCAAACTGTGATGTGGGTAGTCACTTATATTGCTGTCATTGTTTTTGTATTGCTTACGGCTTACGATACTCAAAAAATTAAACAGATGGCGTATGAGCTTGACCAAAATGAAGAATTACGTTCAAGCGTTGCGGTTCTGGGAGCGCTCAGACTTTATCTTGATTTTGTGAACCTTTTTATTCATCTGCTTCGCATATTCGGAAGAAGTAAATAAATTTGTAGGGGCGGCGCAATCAACGTCCCGTTTTACGTTTATTATAATAGGGAGACCGCCATGCGGGACGCCCAAGTGGGCGTCCAATAAAACGTTTCGTTTATATACAGATTCAACAAAACATCAGAATGTAGAAACTGTTCCTATATGCTGATTTTTTCCACCTTTGTTCATTTCTGTAAAACTGCATCCCCTCACGCGGGTCGCCGATGGCAGCGATCCCTACTCTTTATCTTCAGATACACACTAATAGTTTGTATCACAACGGGAGCATAAACACAATATATAGGTTACTTTTCGGCTTTACAGGACGCAGGATTTCAGGATATAATTCTCATCAATTAAACTTCAGCTTTTGCCCAGATATTCGATAATTTCATAATTATTCGGGAGGGGGGGTACCAGTGCCCCGAGATATCTATGCTGAACTTGGTGTAAAAAAAGTAATTAACGCGGCGGGGACCTACACGATGGTTGGGGGGTCCCGTATGAGCGAACGAACACTTGAGGCAATGAGTGAGGCGGCGCGAAGCCATGTTGTTATAAAAGAACTGCAGGCGAAGGTGCATGAACGCCTTGCGCTTCTCACTAAAAACGAGGCTGCATTCGTGACCAATGGGGCGGCATGTGCCCTTCATATTACCAGCGCCGCTGCTTTTTCCCGGCATTATGAAAGACCGCACGCCTCCCTTTCCACGGAACAAATTGCAAAATGTGAAATCATTATTCATCGCGCGCACCGTAATCCTTATGATTGGGCGCTGAAACTCAGCGGCGCGAAAATCGTCGAAATCGGTTACCCCAATATGATCCTTCCCACGACCCCCGAGGACCTGGAATTAGCTATCACCGAAAACACTGCCGCTGTTTATTACTTTTTCATGCCGCCCGGAGGCTGGATGCCACTTGGCGCGTTAAG
>WRBZ01000203.1 GCA_009784305.1 Synergistaceae bacterium | reverse complement strand
CATTGATGGTTGCGGTGAACTGAACTCATTTCATGCCATCGGATGAAATGAGTTCAATACCTATTTTTCTTTTATTGCAAAGTTTAGGGAAGCTATGTGGCTGCCCTTTTCAAAGGGCATTGAGCATTGGGGAGTCGTCCGCAGGCGGCGGGGCAAAGCCCCAAACCTGCAACATTCACTGTATTGGCAATACAGTAAATGTTGCAACCGATGGAATGAAAAAAGCCAGTAGACTTTTTTCATTCCATCGGTTCCGGGGTGCAGGGGACTCCCTGCCGCAATCACTTTTGATATGCAATGTCGAAAGTGAAATTGCGTTACTTTTGACACGGCAAAAGTAACAAAACCGAGTTGTCCCGGCGGGGACAGGGGCGCAATAAAAGAAAAAATGAAAGGATGAGTATTATGGGTAAGTCCTCATCGGTTACGCTTGGCAGCGGTTCTCTCTCTCATAATAACCGCGAGTTTAGTACAGACAATGTTGACCCTGCGCTTTCTGCTAACAACGTGATACTGGTTCAGAAAAAGTTGAAAGTCGCTTATCAGGAAATCTTTGGTGAACCTCTTAAACGATATAATGATAAACAGAAGCGAAGTGACCGTGTTATTCCTGATTATCTTGACCATATCAGGCAGAGTAAAAACGGCGAAAAAGTATTCCACGAACTTGTTGTTCAGGTCGGTAATCGTAACGACACCGGGATAGGTTCAGTCGATGCAGATATAGCCAAAGAAATCCTAATAGAATACTATCACTGTTTTGTCGAGTGCAATCCTAATATGCGGGTGTTTAATGCTGTAATCCACATGGATGAGAAAGACGGAACGCCTCATTTGCATATAGACTTCATTCCTGTGGCAACAAGCCAAAAAAGAGGGTTAGAAACAAAGAATTCCATGCGTCAGGCTCTACAGCAGCAGGGATATGACTTTCACCCAATGTTACCCACGGCAAGCTACGGTAAGCTACCGTCCAAAATTGGCGGCGGTCGGTGGTTGGAAGCGGAGCGGGCGCAACTCGGCTCTATATTACAACAGCATGGCATTACATGGGAGAAGATGGATACTCACCGTGAGCATTTAACTGTTAGCGAGTTTAAAGCGTGTGCAGAGATAATAAACAGGGAAATACAGAATATGCCGCCTGTGGTATTGGAAATACGTGAGTCGAATCCAGCTATGCGTCTGGCAGGGGTCACGCCCAATGAAGTAATAGCTTCCCGTCCGTCGGCGGAAGCATTACTAAATGAAAATACCGTCTTGCGGACACAGGCGGAGATTAACCTAAGTACTATTCAAAAAATGGACACTGAAAAAATTGCCAGAGATATTTATATTCAACAATCCTTGACAAAAATGATAGAGAGAGAAAAACAGGCAAACGCTTCTGTTCGTGCTGCACAGGCAGAAGCAGAGAAAATTAAAGCCCAATACGCGCCGGGTACAGCCGAAAAATATCAGGAGTTGGCAGGGAAACATAATCGTGTCATTTCGATGTATCGTGAACTGGAAAAACGCTGCGAAGCCGCCGAACTGCAAAATAAACAGTTGCCAGAACGGATAGAAACCGCTGTGATTGCTGCTACGAATCCTATAAAAAATGATAATAGCCGCTTGCGTGAGGAACTGGAACGATTAAAGCAGAGCGCCGCTGGTTTACAGGAAAGGGTATATAACCTTTGCCAAACGCTTTATGACATCATGCGTGCCGTATTCACGCTGAAATATAGTTATAAGGATAAGTCCAGAAATCCATATAAAAGCGAACTTACAGAGAGCGCAGATTACCTGATTGACGCTCTGGAACAAAAATCCCGCAATGCCTTTCTTGACGCCGGATTCTCCGATTTAGAAAAAGGCATGAGTGGAATGGGCGTTACGGCAGAATTGGAAAAAGACGTTCAAAAACGGTTGCCAAAATCCAAGAGGCAGGAACATGAGATTGGCTGTTGAGAATATATGCAATTGTTTTAATAGGCTTGTACTAACTAACTGAAAGCAACAGGATTTACGAAGCGGATACCTTACAAAAGGGTATCCGCTTCGTATGAGAGCTAATAAATCAAAATTCTTCAACATGAGATGTGGCAGCAACTTCCAAAAAGTATTGTGGGGCTTTGACAATCTTCAAATTACTAAAATCACTTTTGGGCATGAACTTTTCCAATATAGGTAGGCACTCATCCAGATCGTTGTTACGATAACCGACTTTCGGGTCTGATATCAAACAAAACCCGAAATCAGAGTAGAGTTTTATTGCTCGAAAACTTGATGGGTGAGTGTGTAGAAATACCGGGTAATCCTCTTCTTTAAGTTCCCTCATGATTTGAGTAAGTATGGCTCTACCAATTCCCCGGTTTTCATACTCTTTCAAGACTTTATACCAATGTATCGTACTGACCTTGTCGTATGCTTTCCAGATAAAACCTCTACCGATGGGCGTGTCATTTTCATTGCATACAAGAAGACATTTTTGGAAAAATAAGTCTGATTTTTGCGCATACACATTATCGTAATAGTCTGTCATGATTTGCATATACTCGCTGTGAATTTCGGGCGTATGCGGAAAATCCAAAAGCATTTCTTTCCATGTTTCCAATTCGTCTGGTCGGCACATTCTAAAGTGAAATCCTTGGGGTAATTCGCGGAAAGCGGAAGTGTTCAAAGCTGAACACATCATAAACAGGTCTTTTGACGGGATTGCTCCCGACATTACATTTTCCATAGTATTGTTATCTCCTTTTCGTGCAGTTTGTTGGTAAATCCGGGCGCAACAATAAAGCCTGTAATAAGGCTATCTGCGCCAACTATTATTTATCGAATCCTACCAATACCCGAAAAGTAACAACAATACATTTCCGTTCTCCTAATAATTTTGAAATCATTTTACATATGTATGTGGTGGAGTGTTAAGCGGTATTGCTTCAATTTCTCTGGTATTTGTGTCGTAAATGGCGATGCCGTTTTGATTTGTCCCATTAGCGACAGCTGGAATGTGCAACCAAAGAGGTTTGTCCGGCAATACGGCT
>WRBZ01000202.1 GCA_009784305.1 Synergistaceae bacterium | reverse complement strand
TTTGTCTGCGCACTTCTCCCATTGACATTAAGGTTGCTCTATTTACGGAGTTCGATATATTGAAACCCGCAAGCGGCGTCGTGCCGTCAGGGCGCGCGAACATACGAGCCATCATCAGCGTCCACAGCACGGAGAAAGCGTTATCGTTGCCCATGAAAACGGAAATTTTGAACTGGATATCCACGCCCATCTTATAAAGCATAAATGCCGCGAATACAGTTCCCGGGCTGATGTTAAGCACTTGTCTTATTCCGTAATTCGTGTAATAGTAAAGATATTCATCGATCCAAAGCAACGGGTGTTCGTTTGGCTGGCCTATCCCGCCAAAATATCCCGTTATCGTGTCTGGCCCGCCGAGGTGGACGTTTGAGCCGTCCGTTCCCTTAGTGTCCAACGTTTCAACTCCGCTTGCCCCGATTATCTTCATCGCTGCCGCTACTGCCATGATATCGCCGTTATCGTGCTCCTGCTCCTTCATTTTTCTCACCCTAATATAACGGCCGCGCATTATTTCCTTTTTATCTATAGCTTGTTTCGCTTCGGCTATGAGCCATGGGAAATATTGAAGGGCGCTTATTTCAAGTGTTACGGCGTTGGATTCGTTTATCTCCGGATAAACCGGCGTTCCTTCTTTTTCGGCTGCTTTGGCGATTTGTGCGCGATACTCTCCCATAGAAATAAAGGCTCCTTTATCGCGGATCTTGATGAGCCATTCAAGATCGGGGAGATATGGCGAATCCATATCAGACAGGCGTTTCATAAGCTTATTGACTCTTCCGGCTTCCGCAGCGCGCGCGTTAATTTCCTCCGGCGTCCCATATTTACCAACAACCAAGTTTTCCAGTTTTCGTATAAGAGCATTGTTTGAACTCTGCAAACAACAGTTTATTTTGTCCAAATCACAATGTCTTATTACTTCGCTTTCAGACCACATAGTAATCCCCTCCTGATTTTTAATTTTTTATATTTAAATCGGTACTATATCAATTGTGCAATTTTTCCGGCAGAAAATCAAGTCACGGCAATTTTACCGTGTTTGAAAGCGTCCCTATACCCTCAACCTCTATTTCTATATTATCTCCTTCCTTCAGCCTGCCAATCCCGGAAGGAGTTCCCGTTATTATTACATCTCCGGGCAATAGAGGCATTACTTGAGAAAGGAAACTGATGAGATATGGGATGCTGAATATCAAATCCGAAGTACGCGAATCCTGGCGCGTTTCACCGTTAAGCCTGGAAACCACGCGCAGATCCATAGGAGAAATCCCGCACACGATCCACGGTCCGAGAGGGTTGAACGTATTGAAAGATTTTGCAAGCATCCACTGTCCGTCCCTTTTTTGTATGTCCCTCGCAGAAACGTCGTTGGCACACGTGTAGCCAAATACGTAATCGAGGGCTTCCTTTTCATTCACTTTATACGCATATTTCCCCATTACGACTGCAAGCTCCGCTTCATAGTCGACAGCGTGCGTTAATCCAACCGGATAGAATATATCCGTGTTATGCCCCGTTAAGCTTGTAGTTGATTTCAAAAAACTTATTGGCTCTTCCGGTATCGGAAAGTTTGTTTCCATGGCGTGAGCGCGATAATTCAGACCTATGGCTATAAGTTTTGACGGCACAACTGGCGGAAGCCATTCCTCTATTTCCGGCACGGGAAATTTACCTCCCGCCGCCTCGAAATCTTCCCAGAACTCCCCTTGGATCGGAAACACGTTATCACCTTCAATGTACCCTTTTATTACCTCTCCATCGTGTACACAGCGTAAAAATTTTCTATCCATTGTCCTATCCCCTCGAAAATTTTGGTTTGAAATAATTATTTTCTGATATTCTATTATATAGCCAGTTAAATAAAAAGAGACAGGAGAACAAACAAATGTACCTTGGTGAACAGTTTAGATTTAAAGAAAACGAATGTTACCGCCCAACCCGTATGGAGATAAACACGCAGTTCGCGCGTGAAAATTTCCGCGACATAAAAAAACTGGCAGGAAAAAGCGAAGTTATCGCGGCGGTAAAAGGCAACGCTTATTCTCATGGACTGATCCCGATCTCAAAAATTCTTTATGAGGAAGGCTGCAACTGGTTTGCCGTGGCAATTATAGAGGAAGCGCTTGCACTAAGGGAAGCGGGAATAGACAGGAACATATTTATCCTGGGTCCCGTGTCCCGCTCAGGAGCGGAGGCCATAGTAAAAAACAACATCATCTGCGCGTGCGGCAGTCTTGACTTTGCTTTCGCACTCGCGGAGGCGTCGAATAAACTGAAAAAGCCGGCAAGAGTTCATATAAAAATAGATACGGGATTGGGCAGAATAGGATTTTTCCCGGATACGGCTGCAGAGGCCGCCAATAAGCTCAATGATATGGGGATTTCCATTGAAGGGGCTTTCACCCACTTTGCAACGTCCGAGGAAAGTAATTTGGATTATACGCGCTGGCAATTCGGCCGATTCACGGAAGCCGTCAATTCAATCGAAGCTGCCGGAATAAAAATACCATTCAAGCATGTTTGCAACAGCGGAGCAGTTTTAAGCTGCCCGGAAATGTACCTTGACGGAGTGAGAGCCGGGAAAATTCTTTATGGATTCCCGCTTTCGGGGAAAAAGTATCCGTTTCCGTTACGCACCTTAGTTGAAGTCAAAACCGCGATTTTGGACATAAGAACTATTCCGAAAGGGTCGGGGATAAGCTACGGATTAAAATATATGACAAGAGCGGAGCAAAAAATAGGAGTAATCCCGATTGGGACTGTTGACGGATTTTCGCGTTTTAACCCCGCTCCGGAGGTCCTTGTTCGGGGTGTACGCGTTCCAGTAGTCGGATTAATATGTATGGATCAGACAATGATAGATCTCACCGCTGTTCCGGAGGCGGAGATCGACGACGAGGTAGTCATAATAGGCAAACAGGGGAATGGGGAAATAACGCTCGCCGAGCTGGCTACTAAGCTCAACACTATTTTCTCCCAGACAGTTGCGCTGTTCCCGTTCAGAATGCCAAGGTTTTATGTGTAGGGCTTATTA
>WRBZ01000201.1 GCA_009784305.1 Synergistaceae bacterium | reverse complement strand
TTTGCGCTTCGTCGATGACCGCGACGTCGTATTCCTTGTCCGTGTCAAGCTTTTCTATCGTGGAGGATATGTGTTTGGCGCCGGGAGTTATGATTTCTTCTTCGCCTGTCGACAGCGTGCATGCCACGCCGTCTTCGTTAAGCAACTGGAAAACCTGAAGGGCGAGCAGCCTGAGAGGGGCGAGATATACGCCTGTTTCCGCCTCCTTGAGGGCTATCAGCGCGTTGTATGTCTTGCCCGTATTGGTCGTGCCGCTGTGAATGACAAAATGCCGCTTCATACGGCGTGCGAGGGGGAACTCATCTTTGGGGTGGGCGGGGATCAGATCGCGTACGAGCTTTTGAAATACGACGTCCTGGATGTTTAGTTTTTGCAGCTTGAATTTCGGGAGAGCGAGCAGTTCGTCTGCGTTCAGCGCACAACCATGCTGTGTATTGATGCCTGCTATGTACGCCCGCCTGATCGTGTCCAGATGCTCATACAAAGCCTCGCAGTCCCGCTCGATGCTGCGCTTAATGTCGTCTTTGGGTAGTCGTCTAAGCAGCATCCGCGCCTTCTTCAATACCTTTTTGCATTGCTGCTCCAATGCGCCAATCCGGTCAGGCGGCAGTGTCCGGGCGTTTTGTTCAGCGCACTCTGCGGTAAAGGCAGCATACCCGGCTTTGTAAGTGTTATATAGTCTTTTATCATTTTCAGCTTTGTTTAATTTCATAATTTCAAAACGCTTTTGTTGAAAACCTCGATGGTAACGAACCAGTGATAACAATGCGTTGGGTTAATTGAATTGAGGAGTTTTGATTAAAGAGTTGTAAGCCTCGTTAATTTCGTGTTGTTTGAATCTGTCCTTTTTGGCTTCGATTACCTTCCTGATTGTTAAGCTTCGAAGATCATCTTCACTAAGCCCTTTATAAAAACCTTTATTTGCAGCATAGTAATAATGCGTAGTAGAAAGCAATTCGAGTTTCTGCGGGTTCTTATCTTTGAAATACTCAACTAAAAAAGAAATTTTATCTTCAGTCTCGCGGAGTACTTCACAATATAATATAAGTAGGTCTCTCGCTTTTTCGCTGGCTAAATATGATGAGAATTCTGTTTTTTGCTTTTTCACCGAATACTCATCATCGACTAAGCCAGAAGACACCATATCATCAATGTGCGTATACAACTCCTGGCTGTACGGACCATATTGGTAAACAGAGAACTTATAACCTAAAGGAACACCAATAGCTTCAGCAAAATAGCAGAGCTTTTGAATGGTGGTGCGCCCCAACGGCTTTTTTGATTTTTCGTTCCACTCAGATATCAATTTAATGATTACAGCGTCTTTTTTGAAATCATCAAAGCCAAAAAAGAAGAACATTAGTCTGTACCCCTTTCTATCTCCATCGCTTCGCCTTTCAACTTGTCAAGGCGGTCCTTTTCCAGTTTCCCTTCGCCGTCTTTCCGTGCTGCGTAGAGCCTACAGATTTGAAATTTTTTCGGGATTTTTTGAATAATTCGAGAGTGCTTGGTCAGTAAATCTTCCCGTGAACCTTTTGTTATCCTAAGCTCCTCTCCCTCTTCTTCGCCCTCAGAAAAGAAATCGTGGATTTTTCCGCTTCCCTTATCAACCCAAAAATCCAAATCTTCGTAATTATGCGCCATTTTTTCTTGTACCGTTAAGGTTTTCCTGATATCTATCTTATCCGCGAAATCAGAAGAACTGAGTAATACGGAGTGGTTATTTCGATTCAGTATTCTACGTGCATAACTCCCACACTCCGAGTCAACAAGAGCGTCCGAACGAAGGTTGTGCCAAATTGTTATATCGTCTTCTTTTAACACATTTATGAGGTTTTCCGCAAAGGCGGTTTCCCATTTTTTTAAGTAACAGCGTATATAATGATCGTAAATTCTCCGTGTTTTATGGTAGTATACTTGCGTAAACATATAATAACGAGCCATTATTAGAGCTTCAAGCGCGTGTAGCCCCTCCACGTCAATAGACAGTTCCAAACCACCCGCATAACCTTCAACAACAGTCAGGCTTTCTATCAGCCGCTTACTGTCAAAAATTCCGTAATCCACCCCGCAATGATGTGAGTCTCGAATTAGATAATCTGTGCGGTCGGCATCAATGCTCCCTGAAATAATATTCCTAAGCAGTTTCAATTCCGGAATAATCGGTTTGCTTCCAATAATTTGATTGACAGCATTTAAAATCTCAACTGAATACAGCTTACTCAGCTCTTCATGCTGCGACAGTATGACAGCGAGGCTTACGTCTTCGTGCTTTTTCCCGATTGGTAAAATAGTCTCTGCGCCGTGTGAAAAGGGAAGGTGTCCAGTGTCGTGCATCAGAGCCGCTAAGCGTAATAGTCGTCTTGCGGACTCAATATTAATATTGATCGCCTTCAACGAATGCGCTACTCTATCTTTACATTCGCTCTTTGAAAGCAAGCTTAAGAACATCCTGTCCGCAACATCCATGACGCCAATAGAATGTTCAAAACGGGAGTGGACCGCTCCGGGGTAAACATATGAGGTCAGTGACAGTTGCTTGATATTGCGGAGTCGCTGAAAATAAAACGAGTTGATTACCGCTCTTTCCTCGTCATTGAAGTGAACGAACCCACAAATTGGTATTCTAACTTTTCCCAACTACATCACCCATGCCCCAACATATAGTATATCACAAACTGTCAAGACCCTATGCAGTATACGAACGACCTGCTCCGCCGCCCCCTTTGCACAGACGCCGCCTAATGGGCAGGGGCGTGCAAGTTTGATTGTTTATGATTGCGCATAGAGTTTGTTATCACAACTCTTGTTTTTCAGGTTGCTTGGAACTATCATCTATTATACTTGGATATTCTTGGATTGTCAATGCGGATATCCAACTTTGATGTGGAGGAACGGTAATGATTAACGATCTAACGTGGGGACTGCGCCCCCACAACCCACGTCGGGCTGCTTCCGACTTTAAGCGCTGTTGACTCGGGCTCCCGCCCTCGCCGCCGAGCGGAGCTGCGCTTCGCTTGCTTCAACGGCGCTTCGCT
>WRBZ01000200.1 GCA_009784305.1 Synergistaceae bacterium | reverse complement strand
TTATCCGTAAGAGAGTTGCATTTTATTATAATGACGCCGCTTTCTCCGTTTAGAGACTTTTGCCTTTCGTCCTCAATACATTGCAAAACATTGTTTTTGAAACTGCCGGGAGCAACCCACAGATGCCCGTATTCCCCTTCCAGATTCCCAAGAAGAAGGTTCCCGAAAAAGTCAGCCGCGTCACGGCCGATATCTTGATTCGCCGTGATCAGCGACAGGTCGGTGTATTGCTTGGCCGTTTTTTCGTTATAGTTCCCTGTTCCGATCTGCGTGATATACTGTATCTTCCCAAATTCTTTTCGCGTGATGAGGCATACCTTGGAATGAACCTTGTGGCCCACAAGCCCGTATATGATGCGGCAGCCCGCCTCCTCCAGACGATTAGCCCATTCAATGTTGTTTTTTTCGTCAAAACGGGCGCGCAGTTCCAGTAGGGCAATAACTTCCTTGCCGTTTTCCGCCGCCAGAATCAGCGATTCCGCCAGCTTTGACTGCACATCGATCCGGTAGAGTGTAATTTTGATAGATAAAACCGACGCGTCCTCCGCCGCCTGGCGGATCAATGATAAAAAAGACGATATGCTCTCAAAGGGATAAGAAAACAATAAATCCTTACCCTGCGCTAGTTTTAGCATATTTCCTTTTTTATCCAGCGGCAAAGTTTCGGCGGGAACATGGACAGGCCAGACAAGACGCTTGAGCGTTTCCTTGTCTATAATCTGTTCCAGCGAAAGGCAAAATGATAAGTCTAATGGGATTGCGGAATAAAACACTTGTGAAAGGTTCAAAGAAAGTTTTTCGCAGAGAAATTCGAGTAACTCACGGTTCGCCGGATGCGCCAGTTCTAAACGCACCGGAGAAAGGCGCTGGCGCTTTTTAAGTAGGTTCTTCATATGCAAGCGATAGTCTATATCCTCATCAAGGCGTTCTTCCATGTTGATATCCGCGTTGCGCGTAACCGCGATGATGTTTTTATCCAGCACCTTGTAGATTCCGAATACTATCTCCGAAAAATACCAGATGAGCTCTTCAAGCAAAACAAACCGATAGCCGTCGCTAAGAAACACCATCCTTTCCATTTCTGCAGGCATCGCTATCAAACCGAACAAAACCCCTTTTTTGTTTTCCAGTGTTACCGCGATATGGATCTGCTTGTTCATAAGGTGGGGGAAAGGGTGTCTGGAGTCGATAATCTGCGGGGATAGAAGTGGCATGATATCTTGCGTAAAATGTTTTTTAAGCGTCTTTAGCTCAGCGGTATTCAAGTCTTTCATTTTTAAAAGGCATATACCGTGGCGCGCAAGCCCTTCCATTATGGAGGAAAAAGCCCGTTCTTCGAGCGCATACAGCGGTGCCGTGGCACGAAAAACCTCGCTCAGCTGCTCCCGAGCGGTCATGCCTGTCTTATTGTCGCTGTATTTTTTATCGAAAAGCGCATAATCCGTGAGCGAACCGACCCGAATCATAAAAAATTCATCCAGATTGCTTGTGAAAACAGAGATAAACTTCAGTCTTTCAAGCAAAGGGGCTTCGATCCGGTTGGCTTCATGCAATACTCGCTCATTGAATTTCAACCATGACAGTTCCCGGTTTTGCATGTACGCCGCCGCATTTGTAAGTTCCGTCAGCACTGACTGCGTCACCCTTTCAATATGCGGTCAATAAAATACCCTTCGCGAACGCCGTAATCGCTGACAAAAATGCTTTCGCAGCCGAACCTCTTGATCGCTTCGTTCAGAATCATCAACCCTGTGAAAACTGTCAATGTACGCTCGGGGATCAACTTGTATACGGCGCGATATATTTCGCCTTCATTATTTTTAAGTTTTTTGAGAATTTCTCTTATGAAGCTAACATTCATTTCATTTTGATCCTGCGGCATAGAAAACAGACCGCAGGAAAGTTTATGCGCTGCGCGTACTGTTCCGCCGATACCTATCATGAGCGGGAAATTTACCTCAGCGTTCCATCCATGATTGTCGAGTTGCTCACGGATTTCTTTCTTGATTTTTTTCCGTTCCTTTTCAGTTGGTATCATTTTGCCCACAAACCGGGTAAATAGGTTCAGACAACCAATGGGCATACTGGCAAGCCGCACCGGCTGTGCGTTTTCAAACCGGACTAACTCCGTACTGGCGCCGCCAATGTCAATTAAGATACCATCCTTACATTCAGTAAAATGAGCTGCTCCTATGAAATCCAGCCGTGCTTCCTCTTCTCCGGACAGTATCGCCGGAAGCAATCCGGTTGTTTGTTGTATCATCTCCAGCGCTTGATCCTGATTAATGATACCGCGCAGGGATGCGGTGGCAAACGCATGAATATCGTTTTCCGAAACGAAGTGAGCCGCAGTTTTCATAAACTCACACAAAACATCACAGGCTTTTTGTATGCCCTGAGACTCCAAACGATTCTCTTTTATGTATCCGGCAAGTCCGGCAACTTCCTTTTGCCGGATGACAGTCGTTATTTTTTTATCTTCGTGGCTGAAAATGGACAGGCGCATGGTATTGGAACCTATATCAATTATCGCGTAATTCATCTCATTACTCCTTTTCACGAAACAATATGACACATGTATTATATAAGCGAAAGGGGAAAAGATACCACCATATTCATGTAAAACTTGTGTAAAGCTTTGGTAAAGGCCAAAAGCAAAAGTAAATGCAACCCTGGCGGCGGGGGTTGTTAACAAATGCCAACGGATAGAACATGGCTATATGCCGATAGCCGTCTATCGCGATCTATCGAGCTTCAAACTATATATGGGCGACATAGGCTTACTGACAATGAAAAGCAACATTTCCCAGCAAACCATATTATCGGCGGGGATGATTGAGAATACCTTTATCGGTTTTATCACTGAGAACTATGTTGCGCAGGCATTCTCAAATAACCGCCACGGGTTGTTTTACTGGACAAATGAAGGAACAGCGGAGCTTGACTTTATACTCCAGATGGATAATGACATTGTTGCTGTTGAAGTAAAAACCGGTGAAAGAGTTAGGTCGAGAAGTTTGAATATGTTCGTGGACAAATATAAGCC
>WRBZ01000199.1 GCA_009784305.1 Synergistaceae bacterium | reverse complement strand
TGCCCTGCGGCTTTGCCGCTGCCATTGACGAAACAAAAAACACGAGGTTTGAGCTTTCTACCCCTGATATCGCTGAGTTCAGACTGATATCGTAGGGAGGCTTAAAGGAAATATGCCCGGAACCGCTTAACGGTGCCCCGAGTAATTTCGCTTTGAAATTGCCGCTGGCAGCTCCGTCTTTAAGGTTGATACCGAGCGAGACATCGTCGATTTTTTGTTGCTCGATTTTTACGTAAGGGATTTTTATCTCTATATCCCCTGAAATGCTTGCAGGAGAGAATTCCATTTTGGCACGGAAACTCCCGTCTTCGCCCTCCACGGGATAGCCCAGTTTGAACGTCCTCTCAAGGTCAGAGAGCGACAATTTTTCGCCCGACAGGAAAAACATGCCGCTCGCGTTTTGAGTGTCCATGAAAGCCCAGCCCTTCAAATTTTCCATCCCGCGCATTGTCGCGCCTATTTGTGGAAATTTAAGAACCTTGTCCGTGTTATTGTAACTCCATGGGGAAGAGAACGAGCTTACCGGCGCCCCTGAAACCCTTAGCTCGTTCAGTTTCAGGTCTCCGGACGCGCTCATACCATCCCTGAGTATCCGGATATGTGCTCTGCCTTCGCTCAAACCGTCCGCGTCAAACGAAACTTTATGCATATCGATTATATCGGCAATCCTTATATCGCAAAAATCAACGTCAATTTTCGTAAACGGGGTAAACTCGAGCCCAACGTCCGCCCTTCCGTCTCCAATTTTAAGGTCGATGGATTCCACACGCTTTTCAAGGTATTGTTCAAGCGAAATCAACTGATTGGCAGATATTTTCACTTTCCCCACGTCAATATCAAGTTTCAGTTCCCCGTTTTTTGAAAGGGACAGCTCGGAGATGCTGAAAGGCTCCATATTCGGGACATGAAAGCCGCTCGATATCAGGGAAAAGTCCAAAAGAACCGGTTTGCCCCCGCCGCCTAAGCTTGTGGCATAGGCAAGCAGTGTTGACAGCTCTTTGAATCCGGTATCCGCACCCTCTATTATCACCAGATCGGGAGTAAATCTTTTCCCCGTCAGGGAGAGGCTGTATCCAAAAGTGAGGCTGCCAATTTCGAGCAGCTTTTCAGCGCCTGCTCCTTTTAAAGAAGCTGAACCAAGAAAGGAATATCTGCCCGCTTCGGAAATGGCGTCGCCTGAGGTCACCGTGACGCCGGACATGGTGAACCCGCGCAGCAGTGAGCCGTGAACATCGTTGAAATGAATGTTCAATGGCATATTGAATTCCGCTTTGTCCATAAAATTGAGCAGCATATTCAAGCCGCTGTTAGTGCTGACAAGCCATGACGCTGCGATAAAGGCCGCAACTGAAATCAGCGTAATAATAAAACCCAGTTTTTTCAAGCTTTTTAAGAACATTTTTACCTCTTTTTCCACAATGGCAATGCGTAATATAAAATTCAATTTCTGTCAAGCTGTGGATAAGTGGAAAAGTCTGTGGATAACCATCTAAATATGTGCCCATTACATTGCTTTGTTATGGGATTTGTGGATAAGTGCATATCGTGGCAAATGAGCAAAACACTTATGAACACTAAATAATAAAAAATATTTTTCAAAATATATTTTTCAACAATTTTGACAAAATATCAAAAAATTACACCATTAAGAATTATCAATACGGCACGGTCAGCCCCGGAAGGCAGGAGGGCTGCCAAGGATGTCCCGTCTTATGATATATAATAGCTTTTAACAATAGAGACAAGGCGCGCCTTGTCTCTATTGTTGTTCATTCTGTTTGCCCGCAATGACATTAATGTCAGGCACAGCGTTTCTATCTTTTCCTTCTCCTTGAAACCATAGTCATAAAGAAGAGCGCTATAGGAACCGCCAGCATTGCTGTCATGCCCGCGTTGCAGCCGGCGGTCCCTTCATGATATATGTCGTCCACGCGTATCGTCTTCGTTCCTGATTTCACACCATTTTCCGCAGGAGTGCCGGACACAAAAACAGGAGTAAAAATGACTTGGACTCTCCCGATGCTCGTGCCAGTCAGCGCTGCATGACCGCTCAAATCTTCACTTATAGCTAAAGTCGCTTTGCCGCCCAAAGTGTTGTCGACCTCCCACACTCCCCAAGTGCCAGGAACAACTGAAAGACTGATAGTCTTGTTGACCACTACGCTTTCTTTGCCCTCAATTCTCAGTTCTATCTGTTTCTGGGCTGTAATCGGCGGGTTTTTGATTATCGGTTTCACAGAAGCAGAACCGCCAAGCGCCAAGTAAGCAGCTCCTACGTCGAGACAGCCGTAACCCCAGAATTTTCCTCCTCCGGTATTCGGAAACGTGCTTTCAAGTATGGCTTCCTTTATCTCTCCGGCAGTTTTATCGTGGAACACTGAGCATAAAAGGGCTGCCGCGCCTGACACGAACGGGGCTGCCATGGAGGTTCCACGGTAGTAGTCATACTTGTTTTGGAGAACGGTGCTAAGTATTTGTTCCCCCGGCGCCGCCATATCGACGAGCCATCTGCCCGCAGGCTTATAAGTACCAGCTGCAGCAGATGAATCGTAGTTGGAAAAGGAGCTCTTTTCATACTTGCTTGCGGGGTTGATAGAGCCCACCGTTATTTTATTCGGGACGTTCAAGTAAGAAGCGGGGAAAGGGAAAATGTCATTGGCAGCCCAAGTCGAAGTTGATATTTCCCGTCCCTCATTTCCAGCCGCTACGACAATTATCACATCTTCATAACTGAGAGCTTTAAGGGCTTCTTCATACGCGTCGCTCTCGACTAAATGAGCGGAGTGCCATCCGCCAAGAGACATGTTGACCACTCTTAAATTGAGTCCGCCTTTCCTCAGCTCCAGCAAATAATCAAGCGCGTTCAATATGTTGTCTAAAAAGCTGATATCATTAATAAATGCCCTAACAGGAATTATTTTGATATTTTTATAGTGAACACCGGCAATACCTTTGCCGGCTGCGCCGATTATTCCGGCGACATGTGTGCCATGCCCAATCTGATCCATAGTAATATCATTTGACAAACCGCTGCCGAAGAAACTTTTACCTAT
>WRBZ01000198.1 GCA_009784305.1 Synergistaceae bacterium | reverse complement strand
TGAGGTGCGGCGCCGTGCGTAAGAATTCTTTACCTTCGCTGACAAGAGCTCCCCATTCCGGTTGCGGCGGGTTTATGCCCAAGCCGAGAAAACTCAGGGTCGCCGCTATCAGTATCATGGAAGCGACGTTTGCTGTGGTCTGGATGATAAGGATTCCCACGGTGTTGGGCAGCACATGCCGGAACAGGATGTGTACTGTGGAAGCGCCGCCCGCGCGGGCTGCCTCAATATATTCATGCTCCGCTATGTTCAGTACCGAGGAACGGACTATGCGCACAAATGCCGGTATGTTGGTCAGCGCAATGGCGAAACAGATGTTCAATATCCCCGGCCCCATCGCGGCGACTACTGCCATTGCAAACAGGATGTCGGGAATGGAGGAAAAAATATCGAGGGCGCGCATTACGAAATCGTCCAGTTTTCCGCCTATATAGCCCACAAAAGCTCCCAGCAGGCTGCCTGCCACGAGAGTTGCTATGGACGTGGCAAAACCGATAAAGAGAGATACTCTCGAACCGTGAAGGCAGCGCGCAAAGAGGTCCCTCCCGAAACCGTCGCAGCCGAACCAATACTCGGCGGATGGAGGCGCCAATCTCAGCTTCCAGTTTTGCTTCAGCGCAACACTGTAAGGGACGATGAAATCCGCTGCAATGGCGAGAATAATCAAAAAGCAGACAATAAACAGGCCTATCATGGCTACGCGGTCTTTTTTTAGCCTGCGCCAAACCTCCTTCCAGCGGCTTTCTTTTTTAAACGTCATAATTCCGTCAGTCATTGTTCCTGAACTCAAATTAACCCCTCCTTCCCGAATACTTGGCCCGGATCCGGGGATCCACGAAGGCGTAGGAAATATCAACTGCCAGGATGACAAATGAGAAGATGACAGCCAGGATGATAATACCGCCCGTGACGACAGGGACGTCTTTAAATTTTATTCCATCCACGACGAAGGTGCCGAGTCCGGGAAGCCCGAACAGCGTTTCCGTAGCGACGGCGCTACCGATGAGGATGCCAAAACTGTTGCCTGCCAGTGTAATGACCGGCAGCAGGGCATTTTTCATGGCGTGTTTCCAGATGACGACCCTTGATGGGGCGCCTTTGGCTTTGGCGGTGCGGACGTAGTCCTGACGGATGGTTTCCAGCATACTGGAGCGTGTGAAACGCAATTGACGGCCTCCGTTAGGAAGCCCCAGCGCGATCATCGGCATAATGTAACTTTTCCAGCTCGTAATCCCGGTGACCGGAAACCAACCCAGTTGGAGTGAAAATATCAGCATTAGCACGATCCCGATTAGAAATGCGGGCTGTGACGAGACAAGTAAGGCTATAGCGGTAGGGACACGGTCATAAACTGTGTTCTGCTTCACCGCCGACAGTACACCCAAGGGTACGCCGAACGCTATGGAAAAAATGATGGCGTTAAACGCTACCCAAAGCGACACGGGAAGCCGACCGGCAAATTCGGTGAAAACCGGCTTTTTCGTAGAGTAGGAATTACCTAAATCAAGCTTGAATACAGCGTTATACATGTATAAGCCGTAGCGCTCCAATAGCGGGCGGTTATATCCCAGTTGTTCGTTCAACAGGTCAATATCCTCCTGTCGGGCGCCAGCCCCTAACAGATTGGATCCCGGGTCGCCGGGAACCATGTCTATGATTACAAAAATCAGAAAGGACACGCCGATTACAATGGGTATCATCATAAGCAGCCTCCTAAAAATAAATCGATACAAGAGTTACACCCCATCTACAATCATTTTGTTGAACACCGGAAACATGCCGTCCTATTAATAAGAAAACGGCGGGGAAATTCTTTTCACCGCCGTCTTAACAAAACTATTTCTATTTCCAGGACCATTCATACACCTGAGGAAACATCGCATAGTTCCTCGGGACGTTCAGGTCGGTAGTCCAGACATAAGGAAATACTCTGTAGAAAACCGGCAGCATGGTGGCGGTTTCCATCATCATATTATTCAGCTCCGTATAAATCTCCTTGCGTTTGGAGACGTCGGGGACGGCAATACCATCAGCCCAAAGCTGGTCCATTTTTTTGTAGTCGAATTTGCTGCCCTCGAACTTGATGTAGTAGGCGCCAACTGCTTCAGTATGAGCGTACATTCTCCAATAATTGAAGTCTCCTCCAATTTCGCTACCGGTTGCAAGCAGGTCAAACTGCTGAGTGCGGCCATATTCCAGGTTGGTGGCGGACTGCAGGCGGTTGATATCGCAGGTCAGGCCGATTTCGGCGAGATTTGCCTGCAGAACTACTGCCATTTTCTCGTAATTACCGCCAGCGGAGCAGTTGATAGCGCCGACGTGAGTCCCGTTTGGATAAGCCGATTTTGCCAGATATTCCCTGGCTTTCTCGATATCTTGATTGTAAACGATGCCCGTTGTGGGAGCTCCGGTATTCTGGGGTCCAACCAGGAAATCGGCATTAACAGCATTTCCGTTGAAGACGACCATGTTCATCGCTTCCTTGTCAAGGGCATAAGCTATAGCCTTGCGCAAATTATCGTCGTCAAGCGGCTTTCTGAGGAAGTTTATGCAGATGAAAGAAATATGGTTAGCTGCTACAAGCTCGGTTTTAAATTTCGGGTTATCTGACAGCGCGTCCCAGTTAGCAATGGGAGCTATGTACCAGTCCAGCTCGCCGGACTCAAAAGCAATAAGGCCCGCCGAAGCATCGGCGATTGGAACATAGCGCAGCTTCTTAATGGGAGCTTCGCCTCTGTAGTAAGCGGGGAAAGCATCGCAAGTCCACTCAACGTCATGATTGAGATATGTCAGGAAATAGGGGCCGGTTCCGGACAAGGTCAGCTTGGTTCCGTACGCATCACCCTGTTCTTTGACTTCAGCTTCGCTTATAATAAATATCATATTCTGATCGTTCAGGAAAGCAGCGTTGGGCTGCTTCAGCGTGACTAACACAGTGTAGTCGCCGGCAGCGGACACATCAGACATGGTCACAAGGTAGTTTCTGACTTTTGGGTTTTCAGCGGCTCGTTTATACGAGAACACAACGTCGCTGGCCTTAAGGTCTTTGCCGTTAT
>WRBZ01000197.1 GCA_009784305.1 Synergistaceae bacterium | reverse complement strand
GGCTTCGATACCGAGAATATAATTCCACGAGCCGACGAAGTATTTGAACGGCAGCTCTTTGGATATCCAGCGCCCGCTGTCCTCCATAACGCTCGCTACAAGCGTGAGATCGACTACGGAAGGGGGATCCCAGTCAAATGTGCCCTTAAAACTGGCAGTTTCCTTTCCTTCCTGATCCAACGTCCCGCTCTCCAATTCTTCGAACGAGGGTTCGATGTTTCTCGATTTTTCCGGGTCCCCAAATTTAAACGCCGTCCATTTATCACCGGTCGGAACAAAATTGCCCGCGACCGCGTTAAATTTCAAAGTCCACGGCATATTCGCGGCTGGAACTCCAAACAGGTATTTTGACGAAATCTCAAACGTTACATCTTCATTTTTAAATATGAAATTTACATTCTTGTCGGTGCGTTTCAAATCCACCTCAATGCGCGGCGGGGCGAACGACTCCACGCTGAGTTTTACGGATGCGAACGGGGTTTCCTCTTTGCCGGGTATGCTCAGCTCGATCGCATACTCTCCCGTCGAAGCGGTATTGGGCAATTGGAACTCGATATCGGCGGTTCCATGGTCGGATAATGCAGCCGTCCCTTTTGTGAAAGTTTTCCCCATGGGGTCGCGCACTGTGTACAGTACGGGGAAATTTGAAGGAACGCCCGAACTGGCTTCGCGGACTATCGCCTTTGCGTTCACGGTCTCGCCGGGACGGTAGATGCCGCGCGGGGTAAACAACATTCCGTCGTAACCCGAAGTTATCCACGCCCTGCCGGATGTGTCGAACGTTTCATGGGTTATGAGAGGGTTCCGCAGTTGCACAAATGAGACGTCTCCTCCCTTTGCCACGGTGATAAGGGCAGGCTTTGTATTCAAATCATCGGGGAAGTATCTGCAAAGCCCCTGAAAGTCAGTCCTGCCCTCGGCTATAAGCTGGCTTGCGTCACTGTATATTCTTATAACAGCGTTTTCGACGGGTTTTCCGGTAGAGATGGAATTTGCCCATACCAGGCATCCGCCCGGCCAGATTCTTGCTGTCAACCCTATATCCGAGAGAGATATTATCTGTTCAGCCTGCCGCCATGAATATCCGCTTTTTTCTTTTGCTGTAAGCATATAAAGGCCTTGCTGTGCATTTTCGCTGTTTTCGCCCACAAATGATTTAATATCGATGGCGTGTCTTGCGGTCTCGTTGGGGACGTGTGAAATACGAGCGGTTTTCTTCGCCACCCTTGCGGACAGGTCAAACGGGAAGTTATATCGGTGAAGTTCTTTACGAAGCACGTAAGGCAGGTTGGATTCGTATATACGCCATAGGGTGATGTCCAGTTCGCTTATATTAATGGTCTCCACCGGAATTCTTGTTCCTGCAGCGGGTGAGAGAAACATGCCCGAAGAGGGGAAAGTGACAGAGGGCTGTTTGTCGGGGATTATAAAGGCTTTTTGAAAATCCTCCGCAAGTTTTGCGCTGCCATCCGCTGCGGGAACTCCCTTTTTGATATTCACAACTACGCGCTGGCGAGGTTTGAAGTCGCCGACAATGGAAAAACCGCTCCATCTGCTTTCCAACCTGAAATTGGAAGCCGGTTCGACCGTTATGAACTGTTGCGCTCTTCCAATGTTGACCCGGTTATTTGTTGATATACTTATTGAACCGTCCCATTCGTTTACGCCGGAGTCCGTTATTTCAAGAACAGGGCTTATGTCCACTGTGAATTTGGCATCTTTCGCCAGTCCGAGCGTCCCCACGTTGGCTGTAAGCCCTTTGGCCACGGTCAGCATTAGTTTGTCCAGCTTGGCGTCATTACCGGTAAGTTTTGCTTCCAGCATGATCGTCCTTGATGGAAGCCCGCCGACTAATGAATAATTAATTCTTTTGTTTGCACTCGTGGTGACTTTCAAAAAACTTGAAAGCCTCGAAGGGAGCACAGGGATGTTGAACTCCAGCTTTATCCGAACGTTTACTATGCCTGAACTCAGCGTATAGGATGACTGCGACGCTGAAAGCAGTTCCGGAGGTTCCGTATGAAAATTGAATTTCTTGCCGCCCGCCGTGACTAAAAACGAGGTCGCCTTTGGTAGCGGAGCGATAAGGTTCGCGGTGAAAGTTGTGGTTGACTCCCATCTTCCGTCAGCGATTATCAGGGGGCTCACTTCAAAAGGAAAGTCCGCCATGCCCACTATTCTTCCGACAGCGTCCTCATTGACCATCGGAGAGGAAAAGACGGCCTTAAATAGAGGGTTGTCCGTAGTTGCGCCCGTTGGGGAAAATGAAGCTATGGCAGGCGGCGCTGCGGAGAAAGCTGGCGTTGAAATCAATAGCGGTATGAGAAACATTAATATAAGAATGTTAAACTTTTTCAAGGTTATTCATCTCCTTTATATTTGGTAGTGGTTATATTATCACGTATGAATACAAGATTGAAGCATAAAAAGAATGTTTTTCGGCAGCGCAATTATTCACAAATAATTCTTAAATAATTCACAAAAAAATCATAAAACATTCATCAAATCTTCATTACCCGCTGTTATCATATAGTCAGCCGGAAAGGAACGGGCGTGCCGGCAGCAGGAATTAAGGGTATGGATTCATTTAAAAATTTGATAAAAGTTTAAGGAGGAAAAGAAAATGAAAAAGCTAATAGCTCTATTTACGATAGCATCATTCTTGATAGTCAGCGCAGGGGGCGCTTTTGCGGCGCCAAGCGGCAGCTTAAGGGAAAGGGATGGAACAAACAAGATCGAGCGCAGGGATGATAGGAGGACTATAACAAATCGTCCGCAGAACAGGAGACTTGTGAATCGCCCGGGACTGAACAGGCGGCATGCAGTAAATCGCCCGGTGCAAAGACAGAGCATCACAAGACATTCAAGGCCTACAAATCATCATTTTTCCAGAAACAGGCCCGGAAATTTCTTTAATCGCGCAGCCCGTTACCCGCGTTACAACAACAGACCGTTTACAAATTACAGGCCTTATAACTACAGCCGCAATAATTCAATGACTCCGCTTGAGTTTCTGGGAATAGGCGCAATGATAATCTCCTTAGCGGCAATAGTGAGCGG
>WRBZ01000196.1 GCA_009784305.1 Synergistaceae bacterium | reverse complement strand
TCTGTCAAGGAGATGGTCGCGGAATTAGGCTCCGAGGATTTGGAGGACTGAGCGTGCCGGAAACAGAATTATTGGAATTAAAAAAGACCGTGCAATTTCGTAAAGACCTAAAGCGCATGATCAAGCGGAAGCTAAACATAGATTTATTGGAAGAGGTCATTCAAACACTCCGGGAACGAAAGCCGCTTGACCCGAAGCATAGTGACCACGCATTAACGGGAGATTATACCGGGTTTCGGGAATGTCATATCCTATCGGATTGGCTTCTCATTTATTTAATTGACGAACAAAGTATCGTGCTAACCGCTTCGCGCACAGGTACTCATTCGGATTTGTTTTAAGCGCAAATCATGGGATATGCGTGAGTAGTGACGGGCTTTTTCCACTCGTTTTTTCAAAGCGTGTGACCCATTCTGACACTTTCCGGCAAGCCGGCAAAATGTCGCGTGGGCGCTCCCGTGGACTTCTGCATTTTTGTTAGAGAAATCTATTGAGTTTGGGTAGGGGTGATACTGTTTGAGGATAGAATTCAGAATGTTGCTTGATACGATAAAGGTTCCTTTACACAGTTTACCTGAGAGAACCAGAGCCCTCGTCAACTTTGCCCATGAAACACCAATAAGTGGCTGTGGTGAACCAATCTGTTGATAATTGCGCTCGTCAGTTTCTCATCTTTAGTTAAAATTCATGATTGTCTGTTACGCTGCGAAAAACATTGACTAATTGAGGATCAAATTGTATTCCCGCATTATTCTCAATGATTTTTTTTGCCTCTATACGGGAAAATGCCTTTTTGTACGGACGTTCGGAAATTAATGCGTCATATGAGTCAGAGATGGCCATTAACCTGCCTTCAAGAGGGATATCGTTGCCTTTTAGCCCTGCCGGATAGCCGCTGCCGTCCCATTTTTCGTGATGAGTTTCCGTAATGAGCACGACATGATGTAGAAAACCATGTCCATATGTATTATTCAATATTTTCTCAATAGTACTCACCCTCACAGAAACGTGCTTTTTCATGATTCCAAATTCCTCTGAAGTAAGCTTGGAAGGTTTATTCAAAATTTGTTCAGGTATGATGATTTTGCCTAAATCATGGAGCTGCGAAGAAGTCAGAAAATAGTCCAAATTCCATTTTGAAATTTCTTCTTTATATATTTCTTTTCTTAGCATTTCTTCGATCATTGCCTTTAGATAAAGCCGGGTGCGGGAAACATGACCGCTCGTATATTTGTCACGGGATTCTATCAATTCCGCCACAGCGGTTAGCACTGCGTGGAGGCTTATTACCTCCTTAGTTTTATTGAGTACCATTTTTTCCAAGTTGCTCTCATAATTCTTCAGAGCTGTTTGGATTGCCATCAAATCCTTTGTCTTTTGAACGATCTTGAGCTGGGTTTCGACTGTTTTTGTGAGCAGTGGGGCAGAAAAAGGCTTGTATATATAGTCTGCGGCGCCTAAGTCAAAGCCCTTCTTTTCGCTGTTTTCATCTCTGTTTACAGCTATGAATACTACCGGTATTTCTGACAAGCGAACGTCGGATTTCAGTTTTTTTATTATTTCATTTCCGCTCATATCAGGCATTTCAACGTCCAAGAGAATCAGGTCAGGAATGACATGCTTGAGTATTTCAAAGAATTTAACGGCTGACAGAGCAGGGTATACATCGTAAGAAGTTTTCAATATTTCCCTTCCATAATCCAATATAGCCATGTTGTTAACCGCTAGTATTATGCTATATTTACTGCGTTCCATTGAAATCCACCTACCATATTAGCTGAAAATTATATGACCGTACGAAATCTAACATATGGTGTTACACTAGTGTCAAGATGGTAAAATTGTTGTGTAAATAAATATACTTTTATGTTACTATTTCATATATTCTTTAATTATCAGCAATTCCATTTAAATCATCGGCAATTCCATTTAGTATAGTTGCGGTCATCAATGCATAACTGTTGTGTAAGGCAATAGTTGTGTTGACTTAATACAGAATGCATCATATTGATTATGAACATATATGGAAGGGAGTATACTCATGGCAAACAAAGGTCTTTTTTCCATAAGCGACTATGCTAAGCTTTCAAGAACAACCCGTGATACGTTATTGTATTATGACAAAATAGGCTTGCTTTCCCCTGAATCACGAGGAGAAAACAATTACCGCTATTATTCCCACGGGCAACTGGCCGTTATCAATGTCATCCGTACTCTTCAAGAGTTGGGAATGACGCTTGAGGAGATCAAAAATCTGGAAGATCAGCGAACTCCTGAGAGTATGGATGAATTGTTTTCACGCCAAATTGTGCAAATTGACGCAAAAATTGACAACTGGGTCCGCGCGCGGAAACTTTTGCTTACATTGAAAAAATCCATTAATTCGGTTTTGAAAGTCAATGAAGATGAGATTACGGTACAATTCCTGCCAGCGGAGGCGATTGTGCTTGGCGATCTGAACGATTACAGCAGAGGCAGAAACGATTATGACGCGCTGCTCAGTTTTTATGTCGATATAAGTGAAAAATACCCGGATATGCCCTTGAACTATCCCGTCTGGGGTTTTTTTTCAGAAGAGCGGATCAAAAAGGGCGACTGGGTTTGGCCGGATCGTTTCTATTTTTACAATCCAGAGGGTTACGACAAAAAACCGTCCGCGTTGTATGCCATCGGCTACACGCGAGGCGGTTATGGTCAATCTGGCGACTTATACTTTCGGATGATTGATTATATTAACAAGAATGGTTTTGAAATATGCGGGGATGCATACGAAGAATATCCGTTGAACGAAGTATGTATTCCCGAAGATAAAGATTATCTGATGCGAGTGATGATTACAGTGCGCGAGAAATAGCCAAATCCTGAACTCCACACTACGAACTATCTTTTAGCCGTTGCCGTTTTAACTATTGTGCCCGGGAAATAATGATTCAGGATTCTCTCGGCGTTCCATCCGCTGTTTGCCAGATTCATAGCCCCGTATTGCGACATTCCAACCCCATGCCCCCATCCTTTTCCCCGGAAAATAAAATGACCGTTCGAAAATGGTATGGAAGCTCCTTCT
>WRBZ01000195.1 GCA_009784305.1 Synergistaceae bacterium | reverse complement strand
TTAAGGATTCATGGAAGCAATACAGAAAAAATGAAAGTGGGGGATATTAAATGCGTTGTACACCATGTTTGTTATTACTCACATGTATTTTGTTGTTCACTCTGTTCGTATCAAAGGCTTACAGCAAAAGCGTGACGGATATTCCTGCGGCCTCTGCACCGGCAGATCAAGCGGTGACCGCCATCAATGCCTTCGCGATAGACGTTTACCGCCAGTTAGCGGCAGAAAACGGCAATGTATTTTTCTCTCCCTACAGCATCTCGTCCGCCATGACGATGGTATATGCAGGCGCGAGGGGTGATACGGCCGCCGAAATGGAGAAAACACTGCACTTTGAAGGCCGCGGGCCGGAAATACACGCCGCGATGAAGGCTTTACAGGACCGCTACGATTCCATCCCCGTGGATAATGGAATTTTCAGCGTGGCTAACCGGCTTTGGCTCGATACGAGGGAAAAACTGACGCCGTACTACACGCTGCTTGTCGAGAAAAATTATGGCGCTGGTGTGGAACAGGTTGATTTTTTTAACTCACATGAGCGCGCGCGGTTGGAAATCAATGATTGGGTAGCGCAAAGAACCCGTGATAAGATAAAGGACCTCTTGCAGAGGGGAGATGTCTCCCGCGAAACGATACTTGTCTGTGTAAACGCCGTTTATTTTAACTCTGCGTGGTTAATGCCTTTCGACAAGTCTGAGACGAAAGAAGAGCCGTTCAGTACGGGAAAGGATAAACGGCGTAATGTTTCTATGATGGGGCAGCAAGAAAGTTTCCTTTACGGAGAAAATACTGACGCGCAGTGGATCAGGATTCCATATAAAATAAATGGATATTCCATGGTTGTTTTCCTCCCGCGCGAAAATGAATCGTTCACGCAGTTGACAGAGTTCGAGAGTAAACTTTCTGTGGAAACACTGACCTCGTGGATAGCGGACATGCAGTACAACGAAGTGAAACTGCATATGCCCAAATTTAAGGACGAGCGCCGTTACCTGCTTGCTGATGTTCTAAAGGTACTGGGAATGAAGCTTGCCTTCTCAAACGACGCTGACTTTTCCGGTTTGGTGGAGGAATCGCGTAAAAACGGCCAGACCGTTCAGATTAGTTCCGTAATCCATCAGGCGTTTATCGAGTTGGACGAAGAGAGTACGGAAGCCGCTGCGGCTACAGCCGTGACGATCGTTAGAACATCGATGATCATTGATCCTGAGCCTGTAAAACTATTCCGCGCGAATCATCCTTTTATGTACTGCCTGATGGATGACACAGGTACAATCCTTTTCATCGGACGTATGGCCGACCCGAAATAAATAAGCCCGGATCAAAGATTTTGGTATTCCTCGAATCTTTAATCCGAACTCCGCTCTAAGCGGGACACCCAAAGGTGCGTCCCCTATTTACAGCCAATAACATGCCAGGACGGCAGGGATTCTCATTGCCGGCTTTGTGGTAGACAGCCCCATCATTCCGATGTCATCCAAATTGCGGGTGACTATCACAGGACATGCGGCGCGTTCATGCGTTTGGCAGAATTCCACCATTCCCTGCAAATCGGATAGCTGAATGCTTGATTGTGAATACTTGACCTCAAATGGCTGGAGCGTTCCGTCAATTTCAGCGACTATGTCAACTTCCAAGTTTCGTTTGCCGTGCCAGTAATAGAACGTAGCGTTCGAAGAATAACGGCTTATCATGTGCTTGAAAAAAGCGTTTTCGACGGCTGCTCCTAACCGGACGGTGTCCTCCAGCAGCCTCCGGCCTTTCAGAAGCACGCTGCCACTGATAGCAGAATCTGCAAGATACAATTTGAACTTCGGACGCAGAGCCTCTTTGCCGAACGAAAATGTTTTCAGCTTATACAGCAGGTGCGACGCTTCTAAAAAATCAATGAAGTTACTTACGGTCGGACGTTTCAGCCCAAGAGAATTGCACAACTGAGTCAGGTTGACAATCCCGCCATCGTGCAGGCATAGATACAGGAAAGTCTGCTCCAATTCAAGTACGTTACGTACACCGAACACGGCTGTCATGTCGCGTTTCAGGGCTTTGTCGATGATGTCCTCGCGCAGCAGTTTTTGCGCCATCGTGATGTCTTCTATCTTTGCCAACTGCGGGAAACCGCTTTTGAGCAGATAGTCGTGAAAGTGGGCTTGCAAAGGCTGCGCAGCTGCGGCAATATTGAGCAGTTTGCCCTGCGGCAGGTCAACCGCCGCTGCCAGTGACGGCATAACCGGTATTATGTCGGAAACTTGAATGCAGCAGATTTTCAGATATTCGCTGAATGACATCGTTGCCATACGAATAGTGTGTGTGCGGCCAAAGGCGGACTCTTCCCCGCGCGTAAGCGGGATCGACGAACCGGTGACGGCAATCCGGCGGCCTTTGGCGAAGTCTGTTTCATGCTTGACCCACGTTTCCCATTTCGGCGAATATTGTATTTCATCGATGAACAGATACTCCCCGGAGCCATCGTCCGGTATGAATTCACGCCATATGTCAATTATTCCCTGAATGCCTACCAGCTTAAGCAATGGATGATCTAACGTTGCGTAAAGCACTTGATGTGGGTTTACTTTATCTGTTCGGATAAGATCTTGTATACACTGCAGGAAGATCGTTGTTTTTCCGGCCTGGCGCGCGCCTGAAATAACAAGAGCCCGGGCGGCAGCCGGAACAGTTATCCATTGGCGTACATCACTATATACCGTCCGCTTCCAGTCGGGTAATCCTTTCATGGTGTCGCCGTGCCACCATGGATTAAATTGGCTTAAAACGGCGAATACTTCTTGCTTTTTGACTATATCTTCTATTTTCATAAACATACTTTACATAAATATCATAATTATGTCAAGTATACTTTACAAATAAAACGATCAGTAAAAATAGTGGTCAGTGGTCAGTAAAGATTATAAAATTAGAAAATGCCTTTTATATTTTCACTGTCCACTGACCACTGTTTTTCAACGTTTAAACGATACCACCGTCACGCCGTAGCCGCCTTCTCCGGCGTCTCCCAGCCGGTATTCGGACACATATTTCAGGCACGAACAAAGAGAATGTATCTCCTTTCTCAATATTCCTT
>WRBZ01000194.1 GCA_009784305.1 Synergistaceae bacterium | reverse complement strand
TCAATTGTCCTCCAATGTTCTGATTTTTGTGCCAAAAGACGCACTGTTGCCTTGCCGAGGTTCCCATAACCTACTATACCTAAACGAAAGGGCTTAACTTCGCATATCATTTTTAGACTTCCTCCTGTGAGTTCGAACAAATTTTTACTGCAAATTTAAATCTTAACTTCTTAATGAAAATTATATATTTCAGTTATAATTATGAAAACCAAATATCTTAAAATATTTTTATTGGAGGAATAATATATGATGAAAACCCCGAAACTTGTTATGATTCCGGGACCTACGCCTGTAGTGCGTTCAATACAGGCTCAAATGGGCAGAGATACTGTTGCCTTCGGTGACAAAGATTTTATTGCAGATTATAAGGAAACAGTTGCGGAATTGAAAGGTATGTGGCGCTGTAATGGGGAATGTTTTGTGATATCCGGCTCAGGAACATTGGCCATGGAAATGGCCATATCAAATATAACCCAGCAGGGAGACAACGTCCTTGTTTGCTCCCACGGTTTTTTTGGTGACAGATACACGGAGATAGCACAAAGAAAAAAACTCAATACGGATACTCTGAAAGTAAAATGGGGCAGCGCTCCGACTCCGGAGCTAATTGATGAGGAACTCTCAAAGAAGAATTATAATGTCGTAACAGTAACTCATGTTGACACCGCAACCGGAGCCGTGGTTCCCTTAAAAGACATATGTTCAATGCTTAAATCAAAGCATCCTGAAGTCATGCTGATAGTTGACGCAGTTGCTGCTGCCGGAGGAGTGGAGTCATATATCGAATGGGGAATAGATATTCTGTTCACATGCAGCCAAAAATGCTTCGGGGTAGCGCCGGGGTTAGTCATATTGTGGGCAAGCGACAGAGCTGTACAAAAACGCAAAAGCTTACCTCCCATACCGGAATCATATGTCGATTTTGAGAAATGGATCCCGGTTATGAACGATCCGTCAAAATATTGGGGAACGCCCTCAATAAATTTAATTTGGGCTTTAAAAGAATCCGTTAGTATAATAAAGGAAGAAGGAATAACAGAGCGTTATGCCCGGCATGCCCGGCAAGCTGCCATTATTGATGCGGCAATGGAATCCATAGGCTTTTTAAACGCAGCGGAAGTAATTTGCAGAGCTCCAACGCTTTCTGTTTATCTGTATCCGGAAGGATCAAATATTGTAGATATTGATTTTAGGACCATTCTTGCTGAGGAAGGAGTACAGGCTGCAGGCTGCCTGGCTGAATTCGCAGGAAAAGGCTTTAGGATGGGGCATATGGGAAATATTGATAAGCATACTCTTGTATCTGCAGTAGCGGCTGTTGAGCGGACGTGTTTCAGATGCGGCTATAAAATAGAATTTGGAAAAGCTGTTGGTGTACTTCAAAAAGGTTTAGCCGAAGAGATAGGAGAATAACAATATGAAAATTGAAGGAGTATTTGCTCCTATAGCAACACCTTTCAAGGACAACGGAAGTATTGATTGGGAGCTGTATTCAGAGAATTTAAGTAAGTTTACAAAAACATCCCTTTCCGGAATAGTTTCCCTTGGAAGCAACGGCGAGTTTACGATGTTGTCTTTTGAAGAAAAGCTTGAACTTGTTAAAGCAACAAAAAAAGGGCTTTCTGAAGATAAAGCAGTTATAGCGGGAACAGGCTGCGAGTCGCTTCAAGACACGATAAACCTGACAAATTGTGCGGCGGATGCGGGAGCTGATGTGGCTCTTGTAATTAATCCATGCTATTACAAAGAACTCTCTGAAACAGCGCTTCAAAAATATTTTGAAGGCGTTGCGGATAAGTCGAAAATCCCTGTTATGTTATATAACATGCCAAGGAATTCCGGGGTGAATTTATCTTCCAGCCTGGTAATAAAGCTTTCAGCTCATCCAAACATAAACGGCGTAAAGGACAGCAGCGGAAATATCGTTCAAATATCCGAGATAATAGCGTCCGTTCCTGAAGATTTTTCCGTATTTGCGGGCTCAGGCAGTTTTCTCTTTGTTACCACCATATTAGGCGGTAAAGGAGGAACACTGGCTGTGGCTAACGTTGCTCCGGACTACTGCGCAGAGCTGCACCAAGTCTCAAAAGCCGGAAACATTGAGAAAGGGCGTAAAATGCAGCTTGATTTGTTAGCCCTTAACCATGCGGTAACTGCCGGATTTGGAATTGGCGGAATGAAAGCCGCAATGGATATAGCAGGATTTTTTGGCGGGCCTCCAAGACTTCCCATTCAACCTGCAACTGATGAAACAAAGGAAAAAATTAGTAAGATTATGGATAAACTTCAGTTAGTAGGAAAATATAAAGATTAGGATCAAAACAACATTTAAATATTAAGTAAAAATAGGCGGAAATCCTTTGTTTTGGATTGCCGCTTATTTTAAATAAAATAGTAGGAGATTTAGCTTTTGAGAAAATTTATCAGAAAAAATATAGCGTTTATCGTGACGCTTTTTATCGGATTTTTTATTGTTTCATCCGCATTGATGACCACAGGTGCGGAGGTAAACAGCCCTTTATATATTCTTTTATTTATTGGTGACGGAATGGGTAAAAATCAACATCTTGCGGCGCGAAAAAACGGTTTGACAAGTTCTATTGATTCGTTGCCTGTAAGAAGCGAAGTATTGACCCGCGCATTCAATAATGTCATTTCGGACTCCGCTGCTGCCGCAACAGCTATCGCAACCGGGGTAAAAACCAGGGATGGAGTATTGGGGCTTAATGCCAGGGGAGAAAGGGTTGTTAACATAACAGAAGTGGCAATTGAAAAAGGAATGAGCACAGGAATAATCTCCACGATGTCACTCAACCATGCTACTCCGGCAGGATTCTACGCTCATATAAAGTCAAGGAATTCGTATTACGAAATAGGGCTGCAGCTCATTGCAAGTAATATAAATTATTTTGGCGGAGGCGGTTTTCATCGTCATAAAGGAAAAGAAGGAAACATGCCAAACCTTTATGTGTTGGCGGGAGAAGCCGGATATAAAGTATTCATGAATGGAAGTATTCCGGATGCCGGCAAATTAAATAGCGTAAGTAAAGTGATTTCAGTTAATCCGGCGCTTAGATCCGATTCCTGTATGCCATACGTTGAAAAACGGCC
>WRBZ01000193.1 GCA_009784305.1 Synergistaceae bacterium | reverse complement strand
TTCACAGCATGCCGCGGGAGTTGTGATAACTCCAGTCCCGACTACCGATATTGTACCGATACGCAAAATCGATGAAGGGCAAATCGTGACCCAGTATTCAATGGAGCCGATTGAAAAACTGGGACTGGTAAAGATGGATTTTCTTGGGTTGCGCACACTGTCGATAATCGAGGAAACCATAAATAACATAAAACTTTCGGAAAAAACTCCGCCGAATATTGAAAAAATCCCGATGGACGATAAAAAAACCTATGAGCTTTTGAGCCAGGCGGATACACTTGGAGTATTCCAGCTTGAATCGGACGGAATGCGCCGCATGATAAAACGAATGAAAATTGATCGCTTTGAAGACTTGATAGCCGCGCTTGCAATGTACCGCCCCGGGCCTTTGGGCAGCGGGATGGTGGAACAGTATATCAAAAGTAAAAACGGGCAAATGGAGACGGAGTATATTCATCCGATGCTCAAGGATGTTTTACAGGAGACGTACGGCGTTATTTTGTATCAGGAACAGGTAATGCAATGCGCTACGATACTGGCGGGCTACTCCCTTGGCGAAGCCGACCTGTTGAGGCGCGCGATGGGGAAGAAAAAATCTGAAGTGATGAAGAAAGAGAGTCCGAAATTCATTGCCGGATGCGAGAAAAATGAAATAAAGGCTGAAGAAGCGGAGGAAATATTCAAAAAAATCGAGAAGTTTGCGGACTATGGATTCAACAAATCCCACAGCGCGGCATACGCTTTGATTTCATACCAAACCGCGTGGCTGAAGGCAAATTACAGGACAGAATACATGGCGGCTTACCTTTCAAGCCAAATGGGCGCAAAGAAAGAAGTTATTGCGGAATACGTGCGTGAAGTCCGGCGTTCCGGTATTTCGGTCACAGCTCCCGATATAAATTATTCGATGGCTAACTTTACTGCCGTAAACGACGTTGTGCGTTTCGGGCTTGGAGCTGTAGCGCGTTTAGGAGACAGCGCTGTCGAATCGATACTGTCGGCGCGCAAAGAAGGGCCTTTCAAGTCGTTATGGGATTTCATAAATCGAGTAGAACTCAATCATGTGAGCAAATCCGTAATAGAAAATCTCATATACGCGGGCGCGTTCGATTCGTTGTGCGCACCGGGCGAAGGCGTTGCCGAACCAAACCGGGTTCAGCTTATCGCCGCTCTGCCGGAATTCATTGCAGCCGCACAGTCATACAAGTCAAATAAAGGCCAAAGCTCGCTTTTCGGCGAGGAAGATATCATAACAGAGAGCCCGCCGCTTCCTCAGGTTCAGGATCATGAACTTTTTGAACGGCTTGAAAAGGAAAAGGAGGTCATGGGAATTTACATATCCGGGCATCCGTTTGACCAGTATGAACATATTTTCAGACAGCATACGATAAGCAGGATAAATGAAGTAAATGACTGGCGCTCGTTAACACCTCCAAAAATAGGCGGAGTGATAGCGGGTTACGGCGAAAAGATGACCAAAAAGGGCGATATAATTGGAATAATAACGCTTGAGGATGCGGACAACAGCATAGAGGTAGTATGTTATTCCAAAGAGTGGGGTTCAATAAAAGGAAATATTGTTGTAGGGCAGCCATATCTGGTCGAAGGGGACCTGAAAACCGACAGGGAACCGCCTAACATCATAGCGCGAAAAATAACGCCGCTCGAAGAGGTCGAAAGCCTTCCGCCATACGTCAGGATTAAGATTATATTGTCTTTTCTTCACGAAACAGATGATGTCATTTTTAAGAAAGTAGGCAAGGCATTATGCGAATTTCCCGGTAATTCACCCGTGCTTCTGGAGCTTTGCGATGAGGAAGAACATACAGAAAGCTGTGTTATAGCTCTTTCAAACGAAAAAGTTGACTTGGATAAATTGCCGCAATTCGAGGCTGCGCTCGCGGAAACCCTGCCGGCAGATTCTTATTCGATTACAGTATGAATTGATTATGAAGCTTTTTCTTTTCACATTAAAAACATAATTTGGGGTTATACTCAGATTAACAAATAATACTTCGCAAATCCATAGTCGAGAGGGGAAATTTCAATGAAAAAAATTTTGGTTATCATTGTTTTTGGAGCGGCAGCGTGGTTTGGCTGGTACAAATATTCGGAAAGCACTCAAGAAACATATGTGTTTAGAACTCAGCTTGTAGAGTCAGGCGATATCACAGCCTCCGTAAGCGCGACCGGAAATGTCAATGCCGTAGAGACTGTCGAGGTAGGAACTCAGATATCCGGAACAATAAAAGCGCTTTATGCGGATTATAATTCCATAGTTGAAAAAGGACAGCTCATAGCGCAATTGGATACTGATATGCTTGAAGCTCAGGTATCCTCAGCAAAAGCAAATGTAGCCGTAGCAAAAGCAAATGTTGAAAAAGCGAGGGCAACTTTAGCCGACGCGGAACGAACATACAACAGAAATAAAGAGTTGGTGGGAAGAAACGCGTTAGCGAGGACGGAGTTTGATTCGAGCGAAACGCAGATGCAAATTGCGAGAGCGGGGTTAACAGGTTCGCAAGCAAGCGTTGTACAAGCGGAAGCTTCGCTGAAAATAGCGGAAACAAACCTTAATTACGCTCAGGTTTCCTCTCCCGTGGACGGCGTCGTGATAAACAGACAGGTCGACGTTGGGCAGACTGTGGCAGCAAGCTTACAGGCGCCCACTTTGTTCACGATTGCGAGAGATTTAACTCAGATGCAGGTCCTTACTAACGTTGATGAAGCCGATATAGGAAGAATAAAGGAAGGGCAGGAAGTTACATTTACGGTTGACGCATGGCCCCAAACAAGGTTCACCGGGAAAGTGACGCAGGTCAGGTTAGCGCCTCAAACAGTACAAAACGTTGTAACATACACGGTAGTGCTTGACGTTGAAAATAAGGATATGAGGCTGAGGCCTGGAATGACCGCGAACGTCTCAATAATAATCGAGAGTAAAAAAGATGTGCTAAAAATTCCGGCTTCAGCTCTGAGGTTTTCACCTCCGGACATTACCAATGAACAACAGGGCGCAGGCATCTCTCCTCTCATGATGGTTGCGCGCCGCCCGGTCAGCGGGCAGGGAAGGCAGCGCGGCCCTGCATCTTTCATATGGACAGTCGAAGACG
>WRBZ01000192.1 GCA_009784305.1 Synergistaceae bacterium | reverse complement strand
TATACCAATTCGCATAATAAAACAGAAGCTCCACGTTGTTACGCTTTGCAAACGTATGCTTTGGCGGGGAAACTAAGCGATTGATGAAGAAACTCGGCGCAAAGCGCAGCTTCTGTTTTATTGAGCGCCACTCATTTGTCGTGGGCTCTCTGCCGATCGCACAACTCGCAAGCTCGTTGGCTCTCTGCTTATCGCCTACGTTCGATTTCAAATTAGTATTACTATTAATTAATCGGTAATTGCAGGTCGTATACTCCCGAAACTGAATTTCGTCTTTTTACGCCTTGAATGCACCAAAACAAAGGAGAGGTTTAATGCATGTTTAATTCTTTAGTTAAGAGCAAGAATATCGAAAAGCGTTCCCAAGGGTTGGTGGATGTGCTGGAACAGCTTGCCGAGGCAAGCAAGGAGGGCAATTTAGATGTTTCTATTAGCAGCTCCCATTTACCCCCTGAAGAAGCGGAAGCCGTCAACTTATTGAAAGAAGCCCTGAGCAATTATATGTCCTCTGTAGAATATAACCTTATGAAGTATAAGCTTACAAGCGACGCTCTGGGCGTGGCTCTTTGGGATATGGATGTTGTGGGCGGAGATCCTGTTAATCCGAAGAATAGTTTTACTTGGTCGCAGGAGTTTCGTAAAATGCTCGGTTTCTCTGATGAACGCGAATTTCCGAATATAACCTCAAGTTGGAGCGACAGGCTTCATCCCGATGACAAAGAGAGGACTATCAACGCTTTTGCGAAACATCTCCTTGACAAAACCGGAAGAACGCCATACGACCTTACATACCGCCTAAAAATGAAAAGCGGGGAATACAGGCATTTTCATGCGTTTGGCGCCACGATGAGGGACAGCAATGGCATACCGTTAAGGGTAGCTGGCGCCCTTGAGGACATAACCGAAAAAAAGCTAATGCAGGAAGAACTTGAAACCAACAACCTTCGTTTTCAACTTTTACAAAAGTGCATTGACATCGCCATGTGGGATATGCCGGTCAACCCTGATAATCCTGTTTCCGATGAAAACGTGTTTTGGTGGTCGGATGAGTGCAGACGTTTACTTGGATTTTCCGGTGTACATGACTTTCCGAATATAACCGCGAGCTGGAGCGACCGAATCCATCCAGATGAAAGGGATAGTGTGCTCAAGGCTTTCTTAGCGCATCTGAACGATTATACCGGCCGTACTCCATACAATGTTGAATACAGATTGCGCAAGAAAAACAACGAGTATATATGGGTGAGGGACGACGGGGCTACAGTTCGTTCATCCAGCGGCGTGCCTATCCGCGCGGTTGGCTCTCTGCAGGATATTTCAAACCAGCTGAGAAAAGATGGACTGGATAAATTTATCGCCGATTTCACAGAAGAGATTAGCAGTATGATGATAAGTATTGCTAATATTCAAACCGCTTCTGAATCGTTGAAAAAGGCTCAAGAACATAATTTAAATAAATCCATGGAATCGGAAAAGAATGCCGCCGAAACAAAATCTATCATAACCTCAATTCAAAATATCGCATTCCAAACAAATCTGCTTGCGCTTAACGCATCCATAGAAGCTGCCCGGGCAGGTGAGCATGGTAAGGGGTTCGCTGTTGTAGCCGGAGAAGTGAGCAATTTGGCAAATAAAAGCAAAAATTCCGCATCTCAAATCGAAGCGAAGCTTAATAGCATCTGGGAATCTTCATTAGAAATTACTAACGATATAAAAAATACCGTTTCATATGTGAGCGATCAAGTGGCGGCAGCCAGCGAAATTAAAGTACTTATGGACAAGTTGGTCGTATCGTACAATGAGCTCATAGATTTGGTCCGTGCTTCACGCGGTTAAGAAGAATAAGGAATCGTCAATTAATAGCCAGTGGAGTTCGAATTCGTGTACTTCATGTATGTCGTTTCATAGCTGGATAAATATGCTCCCATTACTTTATTTTGATATATAGGGAAGCTTGCAAAATGAAATCGAAAAAAAGCCTTCTAATGGCGACTACAGTTCCGGTGACTTTAAAAGCTTTCCTTCTGCCATATGCGGATAGTTTTCGCGAACTCGGATGGAAGGTTGATTGTCTGTCACGTAATGTTTCCATGGACGAGAAGTGCGCATCGCATTTCGATAGTTGTTATGATATTAATTGGGACAGAACGTTTTCAATTTCAAAAACTGCCGATTTTCACAGTTGCGTAAAAAGAGTGCGCGAGTTAGCGCATAAGGAAATTTATGATATCGTTCATGTTCATACGCCTGTCGCGGCGTTCATCACCCGTTACGCGCTGAAAGATATCAGAACCGCTCTGGGGACTAACGTAATTTATACGGCTCACGGTTTCCATTTCTATAGCGGGGGTGCCTGTTTAAGTAATTTCATATACAGAATGGCTGAAAAAATTGCTGCAAGATGGACTGATCTGATGATCGTCATGAACGAGGAAGATCATGAGGCAGCTTTTTCGTTTCTGCCTCACGAACGTGTCATAAAAATGAATGGGATAGGACTTGACCTTGAGTATTACTCCGAAAGAAATATTCACCCTGAAAAAATATTGGAGCTGAGAAATTCCATTGGCTTAAAACCTTCCGATAGATTGTATTCTTTTGTTGCCGAATTTAACCCGGGTAAATGTCATGCGGATGTGATCAAGGCTTTGGCTAAAACCAATAATGATAGTTTCCATTTGGCGTTTGCGGGTACAGGTGATCTAATGTGCGAAATGAAGGAGCTTTCCAAAAAACTGAATGTGGCTGAAAGAGTTCATTTCATTGGATTCCAGAACGACATCCGTCCTCTTATAGCTGCTTCCGTTGCTATGGTAATGCCATCGAGAAGAGAAGGGCTTCCGCGCAGCGTCATGGAAAGCATGGCGATGAGGACTCCTGTTATCGGCGCCGATATTAGGGGTACAAGGGATTTGCTCAAAGATGGGTGTGGGATTCTTATTAGGGCCGAAAATAAAATTGATGGTTTCGCTGAAGCTATGATATATTGCGCTGATGCGGCAAACGTTCATGAAGTTGATAAGATAACTGAATTTGCATACAATAGAATATTGAATTACGATATAAAAATTCTTGTAAAGGAACATAATGAAATCTATACCAAGTTGAAATCAATG
>WRBZ01000191.1 GCA_009784305.1 Synergistaceae bacterium | reverse complement strand
GGCTTAATAAGCCCCATAAATGTCTTCTTGCCGTCTACGATTTTAACTATTCCGACTTCCTTTTCGGCGTCGCCGGTAGCATTCAGTGATGTAATGCCGGTTACGGCAGGAACATCCTTCGTTGTTGCAAGCGCGTCGCGTATTGCCTTCGGCTCAGCGCTTCCAGCGCGCTTAATGGCGTCAATGATAAGAAGATAGCTGTCATAACCAAGAGCTGCGTTTACGTTCGGGTCTTTGTCGGGCTTAAACTTTCTCCATGCATCGGTAAAATGCTTTGCTACGTCTGACATGTCCGGCATGCTTGGATCATAAGCAAATGTTGTGTGCATAAAGCCTTCAACGGCATCGCCGCCAAGCGTGACTATTTCCGGATTATCCATTGCGTCTCCGCCGATGAACGGGAATTTCGCTCCAAGCTCGTGTGCCTGCTTGAGAACTATTGCGCCTTCTGCAAAGTAGGCAGGGAAGAAAACGAAATCAGGATTCTTGCTCATTATTTCAGTAAGCTGAGCAGTGAAGTCATTGTCCCCTGAGTTATAGTTCATCTCGGATACGATCTTTCCACCAAGCGCCTCGAATGCTCTCTTGAAGAATCCTGAAAGCCCTACGCTGTAGTCATTTGCAATGTCTGTGAGAATAGCGGCATTCTTGAACTTAAGATCTCTAAAAGCATATGCAGCAGCGGCAGTTCCCTGGAATGGATCGATGAAGCAAGCGCGGAAATAAAAATCCTTCCCTTCTGTTACGAGAGGGTTGGTGCATGATGTTCCCATTACCGGAATACCGGCTGCTTCCGCAACTTCTCCGCCTGCCATGGCAAGGGAGGAACCGTAAGTTCCGATTATTGCCACAACTTTGTCATTGTCGATCAAGCGCTGTACTGCGTTTGCAGATTCAACTTTATCCGACTTGTTGTCGACTACGAAAAGCTCCACTTTCCTGCCAAGCACTTCCGGAAATTCCTGATGGGCAAGCTGCACGCCTTCAAGCTCAAGCTGACCGCCGAATGCATTCTGCCCCGTAAGCGGCAGATATACGCCTATCCTAATTGGTTCAGCTGCGAATGCTGCTCCTGCAAGCAAAAATAAAACCATAACTGTTAAAGCAAATTTCTTCAATTAAATCACCCTCCTATGGATATAAATTTATAACATTATATGATGCGAAGTAAATTTAGTAAACTGACATTGGAGTTTTTGTAAATTGTTCGTTAAAACCAATAATTTTGTAAATTCTTAAAAAATGTAGTAGAATAGAAAATAGCATAAGTTTCAAAAAATCTGCTATTTTTTAGTTCAGATAGAGATTTATGCTTATTGAAAGCAGGTGAAATTGTGTTCAAGGGGACTACGGTAGTATGCGTAAGGCGTGGAAATTGTGTTGCCATGGCGGGTGACGGGCAGGTCACTTTCGGAAGTCAGATAATCAAGGCAGGGGCCAAAAAAGTAAGACGCCTTTATAAAGACAGCATTTTAGCCGGATTTGCCGGGAGCACTGCTGATGCTATGACTCTTCTTGAAAGATTTGAAAGTAGGCTTGAGCAGTATCATGGCGACCTTATGCGTTCTGCCGTTGAGCTTGTTAAGGAATGGCGTTTGGATCGTGCTTTAAGGAGACTTGAAGCTATGATGTTGGTTGCAAATATAAAGAATACTTTGCTTTTAAGCGGAGTGGGGGACGTATTGGAACCGGAAGGGGATACTGCTTCCATAGGTTCGGGTTCGGGGTTTGCCCTCGCGGCTTCCCGCGCGTTGTGCGAATCTTCTGATTGGACTGCTTCGGCTATAGCGAAACGTTCGATTGAAATTGCTTCCGAAATTTGTATTTATACGGATAATGTGGTTACTGTGGAGGTTATTGGTGAATGAATGAACTTACGCCAAGGGAAACGGTGGAGTATCTCGACCGTTACATCATTGGACAAAACAAAGCGAAGCGCGCCGTAGCGGTCGCGTTAAGAAACAGAATAAGGCGCCGCAGGCTTGATGCTGAAATAGCAAAAGAAATAAGCCCTAAAAATATCCTTATGGTCGGCCCAACAGGCGTCGGAAAAACGGAAATAGCGCGCCGCCTTGCTTCTTTAGTACATGCTCCTTTTGTAAAGGTAGAAGCGACTAAGTTTACCGAAGTGGGCTATGTTGGCAGGGATGTTGAGTCAATAATACGAGATCTGATAGAGATATCGGTATCAATGGTAAAACAGCGGCGGATTGAAGAGGTCCAAAATACAGCGGCGGAGTGTACTGAATCTCGTATAATTGACGCATTGCTGCCCAAAACTGAAAAACGTCCGGTTATTCCAGATATAATGAGAGTTTTTTCACAAAAATCAGAACAATTTGAGGAGGATGATGCAAGAACCAGTGAGATTCGCGATGATTCAGCAACGAGGGAAAAACTTCTTGCTATGTTGCGTGAAGGCAAGCTTGAAGATAGAGAGATAGAGATAGAAGTTTCTGAAAGTTCAATGCGCGGGTTCTCCATGATGGGCGGAGGAGGGATGGATGTCGTCGGCATCAATTTAACAGAAGCCCTTGAGGGAATATTTCCAAAACGGTCCCGGACAAGGCGTATGAAAATATCTGAGGCAAGGAGGGTTTTGCAGGCTGACGAAGCTGAAAAACTCATAGATATCGAGGCGATAACCTCAGAAGCTCTTGAAAAAGCGCAGGAAGAGGGAATAGTTTTCTTAGACGAAATAGATAAAATTGTGGCAGGTAAAGGGTCAACCGGCGCTGATGTAAGCAGGGAAGGCGTTCAAAGAGATTTACTGCCTGTTGTAGAGGGGGCTACCATTCAAACAAAATATGGAAATGTAAAAACAGATCATATACTTTTTATCGCGGCAGGAGCCTTTTCAGCCGTTAAACCGTCTGATTTGGTCCCCGAACTGCAAGGGCGATTCCCAATAAGAGTCGAGCTTGAGGCGTTAACCCGCGATGATTTGGTTCGTATACTCAAGGAACCGGAAAACAGCCTTATTAAGCAATATATGGCATTAATAGGAGCTGAGGATTGCGAACTTGTTTTCTCCGATGATGCCATTAAAGAGGTTGCGGATTTAGCGGAAAAGATGAATGCCGAGATGGAAAATATAGGCGCGCGCAGATTACACACGATGATGGAGCTGCTCCT
>WRBZ01000190.1 GCA_009784305.1 Synergistaceae bacterium | reverse complement strand
GCCAGCCTGGTACATCCCTTCACTGGAAACGCCTAAGCACGGGGTTTACACGGTAAAGGCTGAAGACGCGGAATCCCATGCCTTCAAGACCAAGCTCTCCGACTCCGGAAAGATGACGGTTATTAGGGCGGATTTCGTCAATGCCTCTCCTTACGGGTTCGATGATTATACCGGTTGGAATTCAGAAAGTGAGGATTATTATGGAGACAGGAAAGGATTGTGCAGATGGCCTTACGCCTCGGTGAAAGAAAATGCCCAAGGACAATCTTTATTGATAAGCTCACTAGAGGACGAGGAGCTCGATATCGCATCCAGTACGCAGGAGATAACGTTTAACCCCAAGAAGACGGTAAACGGGGAAGCTACGGTTAAGTTTACAACACAGGTGGGATGGGTTTGCCCAAACGAGGGGACGCTGACAGCGGCATACAAAGGGACGGAAGTCGCGAAACTCACGGTTGTGCCGTTTAAACAGCAAACACGAACGTTACTCGTTGTGTATGTTTATCCAGCGTCATCTATCGCTGGCTTAGGGGGTATTGACTCGATTTTCAAGCAATGTGTCGTTAATTTTGAGATAACACCAAAGACGTTCTCCTATTCAAACAATCCAGTCGATAATGTATGGGAAGAGAGTGATCTTGATGCTGTTCGTTTAGCCGTTGAGAAGGACATTGGTTTGCAAGCAAACAAGTATGAAAGCGTGATTCTTGTTCTTCCAGGAGAATGCGAATATTTTAGCAAAAAAGGGCATTCAGGGGGAAAATTCATTTGGGTTTATGACCATTGCTGCTGTCCATTTGTTCTTCCACATGAAGTCGGACATCAGTTAGGCCTGGGGGATTTGTACATCAAAAACCCAGACTGGGATAATATCGCTATTTACATAACGGATTCTATACTTGGAAAAGATCGTCACAATTTGATGAACTCATGTGGTTGTAAGGGTACTCTTTTAGGGCAATGTACTAATGAGGGGCGTCTTCGTTATAATCAGTGGAAGACCGCAAATAAATTACGATAAGGTATAACCATGAAAAGAAATACACTTCTATCCGTACTGGTTGCCATCGGTATCAACAGTTTGGCGAACCATTCTGTTTTTGACGAGCTAAACGAATTCTACAAGATACGACAAGAGACTACGGAGGCATCGAGGGCAGGCGCTTCCCTTAAGGACTATTTTGCGCACCAAACTGAAATTAAAGCTCGTATTGACCCAGTCCTGCATAAGGAGTTTGCCAAGCTTATGGACGGGGAGCTTACCCCACTGGCGCATGATCTACTGAACGATATCAAGGTTATAGATTATTGCTATACGGTTTTGCGCGTGCAACTCGTAACCTGCCCTGTCGAAGTCCAAACGAAGGTATTGGAACAGGTGTTCACGACTGTACCGGATTCGCAACAGGGGATTGCTCTCTGGTCATTTTTAGATGTATTGCCCAAGGAGGCATTCTCAGGCGAAAAGATTCAAAAATGGCTTGTGGGTGCGATTAACGACGGGATGCCTGGAGGGGCGTTCTACTTCATCTTGACGGACGAAAATGCTCATGCTGTCTTGAAGATGGCGACTGCGAGCATGAAGAAGTTCTCCGAAGCGGAAGAGCACTCGGAACGTGACCTGCTTTCGTTGACGAGTGCCGTATTCCTTGCTTCACGGGGGAATGAAGATGCGATTAAATTCTTGGACAACCTGTTGGATCAGCGTGATATTAATTCCTTGTTCGATAGGCGTTATATTATTCCTGCGGCGGCGATGTCCAGAAACGAGAAGTTGATGAAAAAGATACTCGGCATCGTGACTACGGATAAGCGTACCCATTCATTGGGAAATCCTGACACCCATGAGGTAATTTCCTTTGCGCACACGGCGGCAAAGGCATGTGCCTTTGTAATTGAGGGCTTTCCCCCTGTTAAATCTTATAGATATGATGATGCAACAAGGGAGAATGTGCGCAAGTGGGTCGAAAGCAACCCCACGTACACCATCAAGTCAGATAACCCCCATGTGTTTCTGAGAGAAACATGGCTTTCCACTATATACCCTTTGATGAAGCGAGCAATAAAAAGAAATGAGTCAGGGGAAGATTAAGAGAAGTTGATTGTTTTTAGAAGTCTAATGAAGGCGACGGAATGGTACTTATAAAGACAAGGTTGTTCGTTTATGTTTGTTTGAGTGTCATCTGCTTGACATCCATCCCCTTACTGGCGCAGCAGTTCCTTGAAACGCGCATCGCGGAGTTGGACAGGCAGGAAAAATATGCGGAGGCGCTGGCGTTGTGCGAGAAAAATATTGACCTGTCCGTCGCGGCGTATTTTGCAGGGGAGTACACCTACCATGGGCGCAAGGGTATTCAGCTGGATGTGCCGAAGGGTGAGGCGCATTTCCTGAAAGCCCTCGACAGGCTACTGCCCCGCGCAAAAGAGGGTGACGCATTAACGGCGGCAGTAGGTATAACGATTCATTCCAATATGAAGGCATTTCAAATCTATTCTTTTCTTTTTAGCGAAAGTAGTCAGTTGGCAGATTCAGCCCTGTTTGCCCATGAATTTGGACATAATTTCGGCTTTGCACACAATGAAGTGGAGTTTGATTGGGATAATCTGATGAAGCCCGGCCGGTCCGGCACCCGTCTGCGCTATTTCCAGTGGAAGCAGATTAACGGAAAGAAGGAAAAACCATGAAAAAAACAGTCTTTATCTTTGCGGCAGTCACGGCCGTCATCAACTGCACGGCGGAATCATCCGTTGTGACGGATTTGCGGGAACGTGCCAGATCCGACCGGGAATGGCAGACATCCCCCATGTCTCCTGCAGAAATTCGGGCGCACATGAAAAAAATCGAGGATCGCGCTTGGCCCATTGTGGACAAAGAGTTTGCCAAGCTTGCGGAGGGCGAGGTCACGCCGCTGGCGCACGAGTTGCTGCAAGACTCGGATGCCATGGCTTTGGGCGGTCCCGTCTTGAACACACAAATCCGGACCTACTCTCCGGACATTAAAACCAAGGCATGGAACACCGCGTTTGAGGTCACCCCGGACGCATTGCGGACAGAACTCATTTTGCACAGTTTGAGGTATTTGCCCAAGGAGGCGTTTTATACAAGCGAGGTTCAAAAGTGGCTTGTCGGGAAAATC
>WRBZ01000189.1 GCA_009784305.1 Synergistaceae bacterium | reverse complement strand
CTCGTCGAAGCAGCCGTCAATGTTGTTCTTCAGAAAATCCCCATTAGCTATATATGGCGCTTCAATGCGATATCCTTTGTGTTTCAGCACCCGGAATTTGAAATCCAAAAGAGCGGCTGGGATATAGAGTTCGCGCGCCACGTCAAAGAAAGATTTGTTATCGTCATTGAGCAGCTCCAAAAGCTCTTTCTCGTCGATCAGCAGCTCTGCGGCAAAGACATTCGCTTCATATTCAGCGGGGCGCTCCATATCAAAAAGCTCGATTTCCTGAAACCCTTTCAACATTGCAATTTCATTGTGCAATTGATCATGCCCAAGCTCATGCGCTACCAGTATTCGCCGGATGGGCTCGGATACGCGCCAATTCAATACAATGCTCCTTATCCGCGACTGATAGAAGTAGTATGCCTTGATGCTGGTTCCTAAATCCTTCAGCCGGATCCGGACACCAAGCGCGCTGCACAGTTCATAAGGATCGCGTGTACGGTATTTTCTGCGGAGTTTTTCAACCATCCTCGATATATAGTCAATGGGCGACACCGGTAATCACCCCTCTCTGAACAATTTGCATCTTTCAATTCTCGTTACTGCCGTCTCTAGGGTTTGTGTTTTGAAATTACATTTATTTTGAAATTGCATCTATACTATTCTATACACTGGCGGCATGTTGCCGCCCCTACGAGTTCTTTATGCGGCTTACACGTTTTCTGGACGAGTATTTCTCCCGCGCCTCAGCTTTGGATTCCAGGTAGACTTCCATGAGGCTTTGAAAGAAAACTTCCTTTGCCTCACTGTCCAGCTCGCCTCCGGCAAACAGCGCAGCAGCCCGTGAGATAACTTCCCGCGCCTCCTTAGCTCCTTTGTAGCCAAACGCATTTTTCGCGTTATTAAAAAACAGCTTCTGATCAACATTTGCGTGTTTGTCAGTTTCGTCCTCGTCAAGCAAGTATCCGACTGTGACGTTCAAAGCTTCGGCAAGTTTTTTGAGAACAGGTGATTTCGGAAAAGTCCCCGTTTGCTCGTAACTGTAAATAGAGCGTTCCGTAATGCCGGCCTTCTCCGCCAGTTCAATTTGCGACAGGTTCAGCGCTAGCCGGGCGCTTTTTATCTTCTCGCCGAATGTCATGTTTTTCCCTCCAAGAATAATACTTCCGATTTTGGTTTGTATCACGCTGCATATAGCCGGAAGGCAGCTTCCTCTAAACAATAATATATCTGAAGCATGATTCTGTCAAATAAGCCAAGAGGGTACAGCACTCTGATAAGAATGTCAATCTGCGGTGCCGAGCTCGATTGTTTTCGTGGTATTGTTTTGGTATACTTTGACGCAACTTAGGAGGTGTCCATTATGAAGCTCATATATCTTGAACACAGCGGTTTTCTGCTTTGCGGAGATGATTTTAATATGGTAATAGACTATTACAAAGGGCAAGCTGATGTTTCCGGCATTATTGAAAGCAACGCCCTAAACGTTTCGAAGCCTTTGTACGTGCTGGCTTCCCACAGTCACCCGGATCATTTCAACACATCTGTACTGGATTGGCGGCTCAAAAGCGGAGCCGCGCCCGTATATATTTTTTCCAGCGATATTACGGGTATAAAAACCTCCGTGCAAAATCCGGTGTTTATCAGCGCCGGGGACGAATATTCGGATAGTGTCGTTCGCCTGAAGGCTTTCGGCTCTACGGATGAAGGCGTGTCTTTATATATCGAAGCAGGTGGCAAAAAAATATTTCACGCGGGAGATTTGAACAACTGGCACTGGGACGAGGAATCCACAGCGGAAGAAGTTCGCGAAAGCGAAGACGCTTACCTGAAAGAACTTGCAATTGTGGCGCGTGAGATAAAAAACTTGGATTTGGCAATGTTTCCGATTGACAAACGACTTGGCGGCGGATACATGCGCGGAGCGGAACAGTTTTTGGACGCCATTAGAGTGAAGCTGTTTGCGCCCATGCACTTTTGGGGGCGTTTTGACATACTGCCTCCCTATAAGGAATACGCCCAAAAAAGCGGTACGGAAGTCATTTTATGGAAATCAGAGGGGCAGGAGATTGAGTTTTAGTAGGCAAAGCGTAGGGGCTGCCGAAAGTGGCGACCCGCATGGCAACTTATAGAACGGGACACTTTAGGGGACGCCCCCCTGGGCGTCCCCTAAAGTGTCCCCTACTTGTGCCAGTATAGCAATGAAAAGGCGTTATCCAATCCGCATAAACATAAAAGCAGGCTATAAGCTCACTATTTCAATTACACGAGAAATCTTTTTGTTTCTCACGGCGTAAGTTTTTCATGTATTTTGTAATCTCGTCCAGTGAAGCGAAGGTTATTCCTTCAATCTCATTCAAATCATTACAGTCTATTACAGTAATCTCCTTGTCTGGAGTTTCTGCAACGGCCTCTTTCATAACTTCTCTCTCTGAAATTGTTGTCATTGGATTCATCCTCCTTTCAAAATGTTTGTTTTTACATTTTATTATTATGAGTTTTCGTCCGTTACACCTTAAAGGGTAAAAAATGGAGGGGTAAAATTCAAAAATTGCGCGAAGATGCATTATAATTCATCAGTGAAACCATGACAATTAGGGATGTGATGATTATGAATCCGGTCATCGTGGTATCGCTTGGGGATCCTGCCGGAATCGGCCCGGAAATTGTCGTTAAGGCGCTCGCCAGCGAAAAAGTGAAAAAAGCTGCCCGTTGCGTAGTAGTCGGCAGCCGGAATGTTGTGGAAAATGCCTGCGCGATCACTGGGATACACTTCAAAATCAATGTAATTGAAGATTCCGGCGATTACGTCGAAGGGGCATTTAACCTGATTGATGCCGGCGATGTCGATATGGAAAAGCTCGAGATTGGCAAGGTGAGCGGAATGTGTGGCAGGGCGGCGTATGAATATGTTGCAAAAAGCATAGAAATAGCAATGTCCGGAAAGGCGGATGCGGTTGCGACCGCGCCCATCAACAAGGAATCCCTGAAAGCCGGAGGCGTGGATTACATCGGTCATACCGAAATTTTCGGCGCGCTGACGGGCATACATGACCCGCTGACAATGTTCGAGGTACGCGGAATGAGAATTTTTTTTCTTACGCGGCATATGCCTTTGCGAAAAGCCTGTGACTTAGTGACAAAAGAGCGTATTGT
>WRBZ01000188.1 GCA_009784305.1 Synergistaceae bacterium | reverse complement strand
CACTTAAAGGCATAGCGACCTTTAACTCGTAGATTCCGTTCAGTTTTGTGAAAAGTCTTTCAAAGAATTCGTTAACTGTATTTGAACCCACAGGGCTATATGGAACGCCATTTATAGGGAGGCTGGCAAGAGTAAGTTGTAACGTTGCATCAAATACTTCTTTATAACCTTTTGCTATTTTAATCATCTCCTTTCGATGTGAGTTTATCACAAAACAGTGGTCTGTGGTCAGTGAAAAAAGGCAGTTTTAAGGACGTCCGTCCATAAGCGATAAAACTGAATTATAACCTGCTCTTTTGCTGGCGGCTGAATATCTTATCCTTCACGTATGCCATAAAAAATCTTGCCTCGGTAAATGCTGTGTACATGAGAATTAAGTAGGGAGGGGCCAGGACGATGAATTGGAGGATAAAAAAATCGAGCCCTTCTTTGGGTAAAAGCAGAGTAGGGGTAATGACCGCAAATACGATCAGGACGCCGTATCGGAATTTGGATGGCGCCCGCTCGCGAATCACGTCAGTTATTCGCAGCAATATTGCTGCAACAAATATATCCGCGTAGCTGCAAAGTATCCCGGCTATTTTTAAACCACTGACGTAGGCAGTATCCCGATACGCTGTACCCACCCAGTAAAAAAAACTATCAAGCATTGTTCAACGCCTTACCTTCCGTTTTTTTCAAACCTTTATCCCGCAAAAGATGTCTGAGGAATGACCACGCAAGCACTGCGCCCCCGACTTCCAGAGCGATGTAGAAAAAGTTGGATATTTGTATAAAAAAACGGCCTATCCAATTATATTGAACCATAGTGAAATTCAGGCGCAACGCTGAAGTTATGCTCATGTACAAATAACCGCAGCACAGGAGCGCTACAAATGCAAACACCGCGAGATCGATCTTTAGGGTAGGCGACGCTGCGGTGATGCCGAATCGGTACAGGCGGACTATTCGCGCGAAATACAATACCAGGAGCGAGTCGAACAGTATCATAACCCCGCATATGGTGATGCGCACCGTCCATTCATAAAAACTCACTTTATTTATATATAGTACATTCGAGAGATAGCCTGTACCCAGTTCGCTCTCGAAGCAGAATACGGCTAAAAGCGCGAAGGCAAGAAGCTGAGAGATCAATAGCCTCCTTGTATTTCCGATTCCAAGAATGCCATCGTGCGCGTATTTAAGACAGGCAAAGCAAAACTGCTGTACCGCCACCCAGAAGAGCCCCATCAGTCGTTCAATCAAAAAGCTATCCAGCGAACACACCTCGATTATTTATTCAGCATATGCCCCATTTTGAGTTCTTTTGTGTCAAGGTAAAAGCGATTATAGCGGTTTGGTTCGATAATAAGGGGGATTCTCTCGGTAATTTCAAGGCCATAACCCTGAAGCCCGACTAATTTCTTGGGGTTATTCGTCAAAAGGCGTAAACGCCTTACGCCCAAATCAAATAGAATCTGAGCGCCTATTCCGTAATCCCTCATGTCAGGTTCCCATCCAAGGGCTATATTGGCGTCAACGGTATCCATACCTTCATCCTGCAGTTTATATGCTTTCAGTTTCTCGGAAATGCCTATCCCGCGCCCTTCCTGGCGCATGTAAAGCAGAACGCCGGCGCCTTCACCGCTTATCATGTTCATCGCCTCATGTAACTGGTTGCCGCAGTCACAGCGCAAAGAGCCGAAAACATCTCCGGTAAGACATTCCGAATGTACCCTCACCAGGACAGTTTTTTCTCCGGAAATATCCCCTTTGGTCAAAGCTATATGCAGGTTGTCTTCCCTGTCGTCAAGTATGCTCCGGTAGGAATGAGCTTCAAATTCTCCCCATACCGTCGGTATGTTAACTGTGACTATCTTTTCGATCAGTTTCTCTCTGCGGCTGCGCCAGGCGATGAGGTCGGCAACCGATATAAGCTCCAGGGAATGTTCTTCCGCAAACTTGCGTAGGGAAGGGAGGCGCGCCATAGTACCGTCATCGTTCATTATCTCGCATATTGCCCCCGCCGGTGTTTTTCCGGCAAGCCTTGCCAGGTCAACAGCGGCTTCCGTATGCCCCGCTCGCTTCAGCACACCGCCTGGCATCGCAGCCAACGGAAATACATGCCCGGGCTTGTAAAAGTCGTCATATTTTGCATTGCTCGATGCCAGATGTTTTATGGTGAGAGCGCGTTCTTCAGCGGAAATGCCAGTAGTTGTTCCCTTCTTAACGTCAACGCTGACGAGAAAAGCCGTTCCCTGCCTGTCTTCCCCAGTCTTCGACATCAGCGGCAGTTCGAGTTTCGCCGCTATTTCATGCGATATAGGAGCACAAACGAGCCCGCGCGCGTATTTGACCATAAAATTAATTTGTTCAGAGGTGACCGAATCCGCAGCAGCGACCAGATCTCCTTCATTTTCCCTGTTGTCGTCATCGGTAACTATTACCATCTTGCCGGCACGAATGGCTTCTATTGCGCTTTCGATGGGGCTGAAACCGGTTTTCGCGCTGTCCGTGCCCGTTCCGCAATCGAAATTGTTTACTTCTTTTTCCATTTTTTACCAACCCATCTCCATGAGTTTTTCAAGCGAAATATTATTTACGCTTTTCGCATCTGCCTGAACTGCGCTTCTTGCATCAGAAAGACCTCCGTGCAGGATATGCGAAAGTTTTGCCAGCACGTATTTTCCTATTATATCCGTCTCTATATTGAGTTTATCACCTGTCCTGATTCTTCCAAGAGTGCTGCCGGACAAAGTCGCGGGGATAAGGCCGACGGAAAAGTAATTATCGGAAGAGTTTATTACTGTCAAGCTGACTCCGTCAAGCGCAACCGACCCTTTGCCGACTATCTGGCGCATTATATCAGGAGACGCCTCAACTTCCATTATATACGAACCTGCCCCGCCGTCGTGCAGTTTTCGGACGGAACCTACCCCGTCAATGTGTCCAAGCACGTAATGCCCGTCAAGCCTGTCTCCCGCGCGCAGAGCGCGTTCAAGGTTGACAACTATTCCCGCGCCTTTTTCAAAAAGAGCGCTGAATTTTGTCCTCTTTACGGTCTCATTCATCATTTCAACGCAGAAACCGGTTTTGTTGAAATCCACAACTGTAAGGCAGGCTCCGCTCACGCAAACCGACTGCCCTTTGCTCAATTCTCCTGAAAACGGAGCCT
>WRBZ01000187.1 GCA_009784305.1 Synergistaceae bacterium | reverse complement strand
GATTGCATTTGTTAGCCAGCGCGCGCAGATCCGAATCTAACAAGAGCCAGCCCCAGCTTTTTCTTTCCAAAGTGTTGGAGAGCAGACGCATACGAAATTCTTCACGCGCGGCAAGCCCTAAAAGCAGCAAAAGTTCGACGTAACGGGGGTCCGGAAGAGGCAACTCGTCACTTCCCAGTATCAAAGGCTCTTTATGTGACAAAGGCAATATTGCGTAAAGCGGTTCCATGCTTTTTTTACTCTTCACGTCGGCCGCCGACAATTCAGAACGTCTTATATGCAGCGCATCCGCGGAGTCGGCCATATTTTCCAAATATGTCCTCAACGGCAAATTGGATGTGTCGAAAAAGACTTTTCGTTCATTAGACCAGGGTGATAATATCTCTTCCAGTTTAAAAAGCTCGCTGCTTTTCTTTTGGGCCGTTAAAAAAGCGTCGCCTTCCGTTGTTAAGGAGATATCGTACGGTTTTATATGGCACTCGGTGATGCAATGTTGAGCATTAGCTCCATGAATGAAAGTTTCGGGCGGCATTTGGCATGGCGCCTTTGAAAAAGTATAGTGGGTTTTATGTTCGAGTCCCAGTTCCTCCTTCATTTCCCGTACAAGCGTGTATTCGAGCCCTTGTTCCACAAAATCTTCTTCTTCCTTCGTCATAGGTTTGGGTATGCCATAGAGAAATGCGAGTTTTCGCTCGGCAGTCATTTTTGTGCTTACGCCGCAAGCCTCCAGATCGCGGAGGTTGAGGCGTCCTCCGGGAAACACGTAATTTCCATGCCGTGTGTTATCCGGGTCGCTTTCGGGGTTTTCGCGCCGCTTCAGGATGAAGTGGAGTCCGCGTTTAACAATTCCCCAAGCCACAAAGGTTCGGCGTATGGGGAAATTTTCCGCTGTATTGTTCCTCAAGGTTTCCAGGCAGTTCAGTATGCGATGTTGTCCTGTAATGGAGTCGTTTACGTCCGCCGCCCAAAAACCTTCCTCAAAAAAGCTACTCTCGTTCGCCAAAAGCGAGAGCAGTGAACAGGCAAACAGCCTGGCCGGATAAGAAACAAAACGCCATTTCCCATCCGCGAGGCGTGAAGTATCCAGTACTCCTGCCTTAGTGAGCAAATCCTGAGCTATGGTCAGCATCGTTTCGTGACACTGAGTCTCTCTTAAAAGGTCTGACACGCTGACCTCGGTATACTGACCGCCCTCAGCCGCATAAAGGGGCAAAGAATCAACAATTCGCCGCCAAAAATTTTCCAAGTCTGCGCACACCTCCATGAAAGAATCTCAATAACCGCAAGGATTATAACACGCCGTAGCGACCGTTTTACGAAATTTTTGGATATGGTAAGCCCTAAACCCTCTCCCGGAAAAAATATTTCCGGAACTGACCCGTGACAGGAAGTTTCAATGCTGCGAAAATTATTGCGCAAAGAAGAAAACTATGACGTTCCTCTCTAAGCACACAAAAGAGGCGGAGCGTTAAAAAAAGGGGGAGGAAATTACAGGCATGTAAAAAAAAGGTATTTTATCAGGTTTCTCAAATTGTTCGCTCATGAGAGCGAGCCGATGAAGTCTGATTACCACAAGCATCAGTTTCGTAGTATGGCCTTGATAAGGAAGTATACCACTCCGGTCTGAAATGAGTCACTTCAAGTTTCAGACCGGAAAGTTCACAGAAAAACAGAATGGCGAGCCGATGAAATCCGGTTATCACAAAAAGCTTGACAGAAAGCTCTCATTTATTTATACGAATTTCAATTATCGCTTGCCATCATTTTTATAAGAATTACCTTAAACGATAAGGAGGGGCATTGAAATGGCACAGAATTTTTATACTCAGGCATTGCAAGCGACCCAGCAGGAACCCGTTTTTGGGAAAAACATGGTGCGTAACAACGCCGGAGGTTATGTTTTTCAAGTTTCTCCGGAAACACGCCTGGATCGTTTCCTGATTTTGGGGTCCGATTCCGGCTCTTTCTACTGTAACGCACGAGAGATGACAATTGATAACGCTAAAGCTATCATGGAAATTATCGAAAAAGCGGGAACATATGTCGTTGCCCGGACGGTCGAAATATCCCAATCGGGCAGAGCGCCCAGGAATGATTCTGCGCTTTTCGTACTGGCCATCTGTTTTGCCATTGGCGATGCCGATACCAAGAAGGCAGCAAAAGCAGCTCTCCATACAGTTGCCCGGACCGGCACGCATTTCTTTTTATTTTTGCAGTACGTAACGACCATGCGTGGCTGGGGAAGGGCGCTAAAAACGGCAGTCGCTAACTGGTATGAGTGTAAAAATTCTTCCGACCTTGCCTATCAGCTTGCTAAATACAGAAATCGCGAAGGCTGGCAGCATCATGACGTACTGAATATGGCCCATATTAAATCGCAGGACTCAGAGAAACAAGCTCTATTTCAAATGATCGTTGATGACGGTCAGGCAAATCTCGATAAGAAGGCTTTGTTGGATCTCGTTGATCGATACACATTACAGGAGCAAATGCCCTCGCCGGATTACTACAGGCTCTGTCGCAACACGGATAAGTTGAAAATTGCCGAGCTGATCTCAGTTATTCAAAAGTTTAGGCTTCCTCACGAGGTAATACCGTCTGAGGCTCTGGGAGAGCCCGGGATTTGGAAAGCGTTGCTTCAGGCAGGCATGCCTATGACTGCGATGATTCGTAATATCGGCAGGATAGCTTCGAAGAAGATTTTCGACGACAGCGTTTACATTGACATTTTACGAAACAGGCTCACGAACCCTGACAATCTCATAAAGGCGCGCATCCACCCCTTGAACCTGCTGACAGCTTGGAGAACATACTCCAGCAGTCATGGGCAAAAAGGAAAGCTTGCCTGGAAGGTAGACAGGCGGGTTATGGATATTTTGGAGGACGCTTTTTATTTGTCGTTCAAAACCATTGAGTCCACAGGGAAAAGAATTTTCATAGGCCTGGACGTTTCCGGATCAATGGGAAGCACGGCATGGAACGGACTCTCCGCACGGGAAATTTCGGCTGTCATGTGCATGGCAGTCGTCCGGTCTGAGCCGGATTACATCATAAAGGCTTTCGACCATGAACTGTGCGATGTTGAATTTGGAAAGAACAGCTCCCTTGATGAGGTGTTGCGCGAGATAAGCCACATGAATTTCGGAAACACCGACTGCGCGCTTCCTATGGTCTATGCCCG
>WRBZ01000186.1 GCA_009784305.1 Synergistaceae bacterium | reverse complement strand
TATTATATTATTATATTATCATATTTCACGGCAGTAATGCTATGTCAACGAAGGAGGTCTTGTTCGTGAAATCAAAAATTCTAAATATTGCGGTCGGTGAGCTGCTGGATTGTTATGGAGTTGTTGCGGAAGACGTTCTGGGGAAAGAAGGAGCTTTAATCCTTCCTGCGGGAATAGCTCTTCTAGCACTGCGCGAAACCCGCCCGGAGATAGTATCAAACTTGTTGCGCCATGGGATAACGCATGTTAAAGTTAAAAATCAGCCTCAAATAACCGCCGGAGAATTCAGAAACGCTTTAGGGGCGGTTGTGCCGCGCATAAATCAGTTTAACCCTTTGCTAGCGCAGTTGACGGTACATCAGTTTACCGCTATTTACAGCAATATAGAGGATAAATGGCTAAGGGAGCGTGGGCTTCGTTCTTTGGTAAGCATTGCCTCCAAACTTTATCCTGAACTTAACAAGACATCTCAAATAACGTTATCGATGGTAGCGGAGAATATGGCAAATGATTGGGCGCATAGCCATTCCTTGAATGTATCCCTTATAGCAGGATATTTAGCGCATAAACTTTTCCCGATGTGGCCTGAATTTGCTGAAAATGTGATTTTAGGCGGCCTTTTTCATGATATAGGCAAAGCTTTCCTGCCCGGCTCAATGAAAAGAACGGGTGAACTTAACAAAACAGAACTAAAAATTCTTCACTGTCATCCGCTTTTGGGCGAATCTCTGCTTAAGGATGTGGGGATTTATTCGAGAGACATATTGGGAGCTGTTCGTTCCCATCACGAAAAATGGGACGGAACAGGGACTCCCGATCGCATAGATAAAGAGCAGATCCCAATGTCAGCGCGTATCGTGGCAGTAGCGAACGCTTTTGAGAATTTTGCCAGCAGATGCCTTGATATAGATATGCGAAGATGTGATCAAGCTCTGACATCCGTAATAGGAATAACACAGACGGATTTTGACCAAAGGGTGGTTCGTGTATTGTTAGCTTCAGTAGGATTATATCCTCCTGGATCTGTCGTACAGTTGTCCGATTCCCGTATAGGAGTGGTTCTTGAAACCAAAGAGCGTAACCTTATCTGCCCCCGGGTTATGGTCTGGACGGATGAAAAAGGTAATAAGGTAGCGCCCCTTGAGATTCTTAACATAACGCGTGAGGGCGGGATTTTCATTAAAGATGTCCTTGATGACTTCAGCAAGAGGGAACTTGATTCTTATATTCCACCCGAGCCTCCACAAAAAATACTTGCAAGAGTCAGAGTAGTCTGATAAAATTTACGTTTGGAGGTGTTTTAGCAAATGAAAAAAGGAATTCATCCTGAGTATAACGAGAGTAAAATATTTTGCGCATGTGGTAACTCTTTTGTAACAAATTCAACACAAAAAGAAATCAGAGTTGGCGTTTGTTCTGTATGCCATCCTTTTTATACAGGTAAGCGCGGTTCCCGTGTTGTTTCTGAAGCTGGCAGGCTTGAGAAGTTTCAGAAAAAATATGCGGGAGTCGATTACGGTCAAAAAAACAGTTGAATGTAGGGGCGACATTTTGTCGCCAGTATTCTTTGGGACGGCATTTTGCCGGATCGTAGGGGCGGCATTTGCCGCCTGTTAAGCACAGGGGCGGGAGAAGCCCCTTTTTTTACTGCAATAATACAGAATTGAGAATGGAGCGTTCCTATGAGTTGCAGAGTTTCCTTACTAAGTTACACACCCGACCCGGACAAACTGGTTTTGTCCGCAGCACGCCTTTGTTACAGCGAAACTTCCGCTGAAAAGCTGTTTGAAAACTTTGAATTTAAAAATCCGGAAAAGTTCATCCTTGATTTAAGGCAAAGCGGCCACTTATCCACGTTTGAACATGCCAGCTTTACGTTTACCATTGATGGACTGAGCCGTGTAGCGTCTCACCAACTTGTTCGGCACAGGATTGCAAGTTTCAGCCAACAGAGCCAGAGATACGTAAAAATGAACAAACTTGAAGCAGTCACACCCGAGAGTATTTCTCGCAACCCTGACGCTTTAAAACTTTATACTGAGCAGATTGAACGTAGCCATGAATCATATGTCAACCTTATCAATATGGGTATTCCCGCTGAAGACGCCCGTTTTATACTGCCTCACAGCTGGGAGACAAAAATTGTTATGACAATGAACGCAAGGGAATTGCATCATTTCTTTTCGCTAAGGACGTGTAGGCGCGCGCAATGGGAGATTCAAGGTCTTGCGCGCAGGATGCTATTTCTGGTTCGAAAAGCGGCTCCTTTATTGTTCAATACGGCAGGACCGAAATGCCTTATATCAAAATGTGAGGAAGCGCACCCCTGCGGCAGGCCTTATAAAAACATGGATAATCTATTTGAATTAGAGGACTTGAATTAGGCTATGAGAAAAATAATACTTTATATCGTCAATGTTTTACTAAGCTTACATGCAGAAGATGGAGCAAGCAAAAAAATGCCCATCGGAGGACAAGCCGTCATAGAAGGCGTCCTGATGAGAGGTGTAAAACGCTGGGGGCTTGCGATAAGAAAGCCTGAAGGGGATATTTACCATGAAACTTGGGAGAATAAACCCTGGGCTACGAAAAATCCTTGGAAACTCCCATTTATACGCGGCGTCATTACACTGGTCGATATGATGTGTACCGGAATCAAGGCCCTGAATCGATCCGCCGAAATAGCTCTCGGGGAGCAGGAAAAAATGACTAAAAGGGATTTTTTCCTTGCCGTTGTTGTCGCGATATTCGCGGTCGCCGGACTGTTCATAGCTCTTCCTTTATGGATATCCGATCTATGCGTAAAATTTTTCAACATATCGATAGTTCAAAAAAATATTATTGAGGGCATAGCAAGAGGGCTTATTTTCATCGGATATGTAGCACTGATAGGTCTTTGGTCCGATATAAAGCAAGTATTTTGTTACCATGGAGCGGAACATAAAACTATAAACGCTTTTGAATCCGGAACTGTTGAACTGACTCCTGAAGAGACGGCTAAATATTCGAGGATACATCCCAGATGCGGAACATCTTTTCTTCTCATTGTGATAATGGTCAGCATAATAGTATTCTCTATAGCCGGGCATGGCAGCCTTTTATGGAGGGTTGCCTCACGTATCGTTTTATTGCCCATCGTTATGGGAATCTCCTATGAAATAATAAAGGGAGCTTCCAAAATGGGCATATTAGGGAGAAT
>WRBZ01000185.1 GCA_009784305.1 Synergistaceae bacterium | reverse complement strand
GCAAAAGTAAGCCTGTCTGCAATTATTTGCGGTGTAACGCTTTCGGGAAGAGTAATAAATTCATTGATAAGTTTATAAGACACCAACATAATTAATACTCTCCCCTCGTTACATCTTGTAAGCTTCCGTCAAACATGAGGCGCAGGTCGTTTATCCCGTATTTCAACATCGCCATACGGTCAAGTCCCATTCCCCACGCAAAGCCGTTATATTTTGCAGGGTCAACTCCCCCCGAGCGCAATACATAGGGATGCACCATTCCCATCCCGCATACTTCGAGCCATCCGGATCCCTTACATATACGGCAGTCGGGATTTTTTCCGGAACACTCAAAACATTCGACATCCATCTCCATGGATGGTTCCGTAAACGGGAAATAACTCGCGCGATAACGATTGCGTAATGATTTCCCGAAAAAATTATTCATGAGGACCTGAAGGCAACCCTTCATATCGGCAAAGGCAACATCTTCATCCACTAAAAGCCCCTCCAACTGATTGAACATAGGGGAATGAGTGGGATCATTATCGCGCCTGTAGACTTTCCCGGGGCAAACAACCCTTATCGGGGCGCCGTATTTGAGCATGCTCCTTATCTGGACCGGAGAGGTATGGGTGCGTAGAAGCCTTCCTTCAGGATGTACGTCGTCTGCGGGAAAGTAAAACGTGTCCTGCATATCCCTTGCGGGATGCGACTTTGGAATATTGAGCGCTTCAAAATTATAGAAATCCTCCTCGATTTCAGGACCGAGGGCAACTGAAAACCCAACTCCAGCCATGATATTGACTATCTCATGCAGGGTCTCAACGACAGGATGAAACACCCCCGCATACCTTCCGCTTGCGGGAAGGGACACGTCAATAGCGTTACGCTGCTCTGTCATGCTGTTTTGTTTATCTTTCAGCTGTTTGGCTTTAGTTTCAAATATCTCTTCAAGTTCATTTCTCAGCAAGTTCACGCACTCTCCGGCAGCCTTGCGTTCCTCAGAAGGCATACTGCCAAGCTTTTTCAGCAATGCGGTAACTTCCCCTTTTTTCCCAAGAGAACTCACTTTGAGCGATTGAAGCTCATCGCTTGATTCAGCTTCATAAATGCGTGACGAAAAATATTCGCGCAATTCATTTACTTGTGTAAGCATTGTTTTACTTGAGAGCTGCTTTCGCCTGCGTTACCAATTCCCGAAATGCCGACATGTCATTAATCGCTATTTCTGAGAGCATTTTTCTATTTATGGCTATTCCCGACTTTTTGAGCCCATTCATGAATCTGCTGTAATTCAAGCCTTCGCTTCTTACAGCAGCGCTTATACGGGTTATCCACATTGAACGATAGTCTCTTTTTTTCCGCCTTCTATCACCGAAAGCCCTTGAAAGAGCCGCAAGAAAAGCTTCTCTGGCGCGGCGGTAAACATTTTTACGCTGCCCCCAATATCCACGCGTTATCGAAAATAATTTTTTTCTTTTTTTATTACTGGCGCTTCCGCCTTTTACACGAACCATTGAAAATTCACCTCAATTTAATTTTTATGCATACGGAAGTAAAACTTTTAAGTGATCCGTAAGCGTGTCCGATACATACCCGGACTTGCGAAGACGGCAACGACGGCTAGGGCTTTTGTGCTCAAGTATATGATTCTTTCCGCTTTTACGGTATGAAAATTTCCCCTTCCCCGTGGCAAAAAAACGCTTTTTCGCACCACTGTGCGATTTCATCTTAGGCATTGCTGAGTAACCTCCTTACATTATATATTCAAAAACTAAAAATCCCCTTTTCGGTCATCCATCTTCATTCACAGTGTCATGACCAGGATGTGCAGTTTTTGGCATTTGAAGTTTTAGTTTAAATTTTAGTTTTTGCTGGTACAGTTTCGATCTTTTCAACCTTCGGCTTGGATTTAGCGGGAGTTGATGCCTGAGGGGTCATCATAATGCGCATATACCGCCCTTCCATCCTTGCGGGGCCCTCGCTCTTTCCTACAAATTCACAATCTGCAATAACACGGTTCAATACATCCTCACCTTTGTCAAGGAAAGACATTTCGCGTCCTCTGAAAAACACGGAAACTTTGACACGATGTCCATCTTCAAGGAAATTTCTTATAGCCCGCACCTTAAAATCGTAGTCATGTTCATCGATTTTCGGGCGCATTTTCATCTCTTTCAGAGCCTGAACTTTTTGCTTCTTGCGCGCGTCTTTATCCTTTTTTTGCAGTTGATACCGGTATTTTCCATAATCCAGGATCCTGCATACGGGAGGATTAGCAAGAGGCGCTACTTCAACAAGGTCGAACATGCGTGAATCCGCAATTTCAATTGCTTCTGCAACCTTAATTACTCCAAGCTTCACTCCATTCTCATCAATAACTAAAACCTCAGAAGCGGTTATCTCTTCATTCACTCTGGGTTCGTCATCATCTTTTCTCGCTAATATAACTATTCACCTCCATAAAAATAAAACAGGGGAAGCCTTTACAAAGCACACCCCTGTTGAATATACACATATCTATTCAGACAAACCAAGCTGGCAATAGCCGCAAGGTGAGAGGTATTCCTCTGCTTTTAATGTTAGAAAAATATAACACATATATGCCTATCAGGCAATAGCTGAATTTCATTTATTTTACGAGCATTTCCTCATAACTCAGACCAAGTTTCCTCAAGTACACAAATATCCTTGCTGCAGCAAGGGCATCCGATTCAGCGTCATGATGCTTTAATGGGATATTCAAAGACGAGCATACAAAATCCAAAGAATTTTTCCGCAGAGAAAGCCCTCTGCGGCAACCTTTCAGCGTACATAAAAAAGGAATTTCCGGGAAATCAAGACCCCAATACTCACAGCACGATTTAAGCACTCCGCTGTCAAAAGGAGCGTTATGCGCCAAAAGGTAATCTGCTCCTTCAAGAAATTCGCAAATATCATAATAAATTTCCGCAAATGTCGGAGAGCCCTGCACGTCGCTCCAGCTTATCCCGTGGATATAAGTGAATCTGAAGTCACGATCAGGCGGCTTTATTAAAAAAGTAGCTTTGCTTTGCAAGAACGCTTTAGATGCGTTTACATCGTCGAGAAGCCGAATCATGGAAAGAGCGCAGGCGCTTTCCATACCATAGTTTGCAGTTTCAAAGTCGATTGCCACAATAGTTTTAAGCTCATGCTCGTAAAGCAAAAACACCCCTCCCATGCAATGTAGAGACAAGGCATGCCTTGTC
>WRBZ01000184.1 GCA_009784305.1 Synergistaceae bacterium | reverse complement strand
CCTGGTCGTTCATCAACCATGTGACGCTGATTGTCGCATGCCGCGTTTTGGCATTGGTGCGGCAAAAGAAACTGGCAAAAGAATACTCGCAGAAAGAATAGTATGGACTGATAAAAACTCAGCTTTTGGGCAGGAATAATGCTATTATTTATATTTGTGGCATAATATATTACATAATGCCTGTTTGAATTAAAGGATATGGTGGGGCGAAAATGGCTGGATTAAACGATTGGAGCATTATGATTTTTTGGGTTGGCGGGCTCGTGCTGGCATACATGATATACATTCCGGCATTGAAAGATATTAATCCGTTTTCTGGAAGCAGTGCCGGCCGATACGGGCTCAATGATCTTATAGGAAGCTATCAAAAGGCCAGGGACGAGAGGACTGTCATGAGACTCGCTCCTCTTTTGATTTTTCCGGGGTTGTTTTTCGCACGTGATCCCAACTCTTTCTTTGCATGCCTTGCCTTGATTATCTTCGGTTCGGTACTGATGAAGAGAAGCTACTCTGCGGATCGCATATTAAGCGCGGACTACAGAAAAGAAGCTGAATATCTCGTGATCGGCAGCGACAAGAACGCATTGGCCCTGCTTGAAAGGCTTGACAAAGAGGTGCGGCACAGCGAAGCGATCATACAGTCAGGAAACGATTATTACCTGTTTCCTTCCGCCATAGTGGTCGACAAAAAGGGTATAGCCGCAAGGCCGTGGATTGTTCCGACAGACATCATATCGTATATGCATTATCATATGGAAGCCGTTCATCATTTCGTGTATCTTTATGACGAACGTAAAAGAGGGCTGTGCGCGGTAAGAACCCGCAATCAAAAGGACGCGTCGGAACTGATGTCGAAACTGACCCAGCGCTTTGGAGTGCAAAGCATTACGCTGACGAAACAACAGTTATAGATTTGCGACAGGAAAAGGTTACTGCTTCACCCCGCCAGATGGTGGTTCCGGTTGAAAACCTGGCACTTTTAAGATCTAGGAGGGAACAGAAATAAATTACTTTAACTATATTGGATGGTTGATTTTCTTAACGTGGATAGTAAGAGATACTGTGCCAAGATTTATTCTGCCGCAGTTGGAGCGTGTGTACGACACTTTGGATGAATTGGAAAAAGGCGCTTTTTGCGCGAAGAGCTTTGGGGGTCCTCTCTCGCTCACCATTCAAATAATATTATCCGTATCTTTAGCCTACATATTGACGATTTGGCCCGTTTGGTGCGTTTTACGCTATTATGAGTATGTCCGGTTGATGGACGATGGAAGGAGTCTGTATGGCATAACCGGCTTTATACTTTGCCAGTATGCGTTGGCAAAGTTGGCGTTATCCACCAAATACAGAGGTTTTTTTATGTCAGTGTTTCACTATGCCGTCGCTATGGGAGCTTATTTAGTGTTTATCATCAACCCCATGTCGATCAAGGACTCTTACCCATGGCTGATACGCCTGGTAGGTTTCGAATTCTGACTTCAAGTCCCTGTTGCCGGGAAAAGTACGCGCCCCAATTTATGGGGCGCGTTTTTAAAGTATTTACCTATTATACTTTTAATTCGCCGCTCTTGCGCTTTTCGTCGAAATCTTTTACGATCTTGCGCAATACGCCTGAGAGAATCAGAAGTCCTAACAGGTTGGGGACTGCCATGAGCCCGTTCAGGGTATCCGCTATATCCCACAGGTTATTGAGGAATTGATTGCCGGCCGTGCCCAAAATAACGCCGCCCGCCGCGCCAAATATAATCATGGTTATCCATAGGATCTTCATGAATGGCTTGAACCATACGCCGAAGAGGTAAACCGCCGCCGTCTCAGCGTACCAGTACCAGCCCAATATCGTGGTGTACGCGAAAAGAGCGAGCCCTATTGATAAAATATACACTCCGGTCTGCCCCAACCCTCTCTCGAATGCGAAAAGGGAGAGCTGCGCGCCGGACAATTCGGCCCCGCCGCCTGTAAGAGACTGCGTAGACAAAATGACGAGAGCCGTCATGGCACATATGATTATCGTGTCCACGAAAACCTCAAAAATTCCGTAAAGTCCTTGACGGGCAGGGTGATCTACGTTGGCTGTCGCGTGAACCATGGGAGCCGAGCCGAGGCCAGCCTCGTTGGAAAAGATACCTCTGGCAATGCCCCTTCTAACAGCCGCCGCCACGGACCAGCCCGCTAATGCGCCTGGAATGGCCATGGGGTCGCTGAATGCGTATTTGAGCGCCAAAGCAAACGCCTCAGGAACATGTGCTATGTTCGTTACCAGCACGACTATGGAACCTACAACGTAAAATATCGACATGAAAGGAACCAGGTATGTCGTTACGGTCGAAAGGCTCTTTAGTCCTCCGATGATGACCAGTCCGGTAAGCACCGCCAATGCTATTCCGCTGTACATCGGGTCGACGCCGAAGCCCATCCTAAGGCCCTCGGACGTGGAGTTAGCCTGTACTGCTGCGCCGATTCCGAACGACGCCAAAAAAGCAAAGATTGCAAAGAGCACCGCAAGCCACTTCTGCTTCGCGCCCTTCTCCAGGATGTACATGGTACCGCCGCGCCAGTCGCCGTGCTCGTCTTTTTCACGGAAGTGGACAGCCAGCGTCACTTCGCCAAACTTGGTGGTCATGCCGAAGAAGGCGGACACCATCATCCAGAAAGCGGCGCCTGGGCCTCCCAAATGAAGCGCCGTCGCGACCCCCGCGATATTGCCCGTACCGACCGTGGCAGCCATTGCAGTAGCCATGGCTGCGAAAGAGGAAATCGATTTGTCGGCGCTGTCGGCGCTTGCCTTTTTTTTGCTAAAAACCTCTTTCCAGGCCATCTTGAAGTAGCGCAGTTGGGGAAATAGAAGAATCAGTGATAGATAAACGCCCGTGCCCACGATAAGGCAAAGCATCCATGGGCCCCACACAATACCGTTGATAACATCGTTAAAATGAAAAATTGTATCTAACATTAGTTTTTTTCCTCCTTTGATGTTTCGAACTTACAATGTCTCCATCTACAGCTATCGAATTTTAAGCTGGAGATGGCAATACTACAGGTACCAATTTTATTTCAGGATTGCCTCACCTCTTTTTCCGTTAACATAAGCAAACATAACAACCAGTCCTGTTCAAATTAACGGACTCGTCGTAAATGCCTGCCTTCCTGAGCATCCTTACCTCATAATAATTTTAAAGCAAGAAATCGATTTTGTCCAACCTTGAACCAAAATTACACGTTGGGAAAAACGCCTTGAAAATTCAAT
>WRBZ01000183.1 GCA_009784305.1 Synergistaceae bacterium | reverse complement strand
TTTAGCCGCTTTAAGCGGTTCTCAAAAACAAGCCTTCGGCTTTTCTTTTTGAAAATAGGTACGAAGCCTATTGACATTCATCACCATCACCCAAGGTGATAGTTTAACTTTTCTTTTTATATTAACCAGGTCATTAAATTCTTAACACCAGATTGGGGTATTAACCATGTTGTGTCTCAATTATGGAAATAAAGTGTTAAAAATTAAATGACCCAAGTAATGGTCATGATTTTTGAATCACCGCGATGAACGAAAACCTCCCAAATAGGAGATAATTACCATATCGGCATGAGCTCGTATAAGTTTGGGACACGAACTCGACAAGTAATGTGAGATTGGCTTCTGTTCCGCACCGCGGATTGTTCCTGCCTTATGGCGAATGAGGACGTACGGTAAATTGCGATACATGCAGAAGCCACGCCGTAAATTTAGCTTTTGGAGGAGAGTTTGAGATGAAGAAGAATCATCCGTTAAAAATTGACCCAGAAGAGAGCATTTACGAGCGTTGCGCGGGGATAGATGTACATAAGAAGATGATCACGGTGTGCCTGCGGATCGGGCGCAGGACACAGGTCAAGGAATTTGGGACGTTGACGTGTGAGTTGCGCGAAATGGCAGCGTGGCTCAAAGAGAATGATGTTCAGATGGTTGCAATGGAAAGCACGGGGAGTTATTGGAAGCCGCTGTACAATGTTTTTGAACAAGAAGGAATACGGGCGATGGTTGTGAACGCAGGGCATATGAAGTCTGTCCCGGGGCGTAAGACCGACATCAAAGACGCAGAATGGATAGCCAAATTACTCAGCCAGGGATTGTTGAAATCAAGCTTCATTCCAGACCGGGAGCAGCGTGAGCTGCGTGATCTGACGCGATTCCGCAAGAGTCAGATAGAGGAACGGGCAAGAACGCTAAACCGGCTTCAAAAGATGCTGGAAGGAGCAAACATCAAGTTGTCAAGCTGGGTATCTGACATCGATGGCAAAAGCGCGACACAGTTGTTGGAGCTTATAATCGGCAAAGAAGAATTCACTGTCCAGGAAGTTGAAAGGCTTCGTCATTTCAATATGAAGGCCGACAGCGATGAATTGTTCAAATCGCTCGAAGGCATAGTGACGCCTATTCAACGAGAACTGTTCACACATATTATGAATGTTATCAAGGAGCAGACGGCACAGATAGAAAAAACGGAATGCCTGATTATAGGTTACATGACCCAAGCCTACCAAGAGGCGGCGGATGCCATTGACGCAATTCCTGGTATCGGGCAAATCAGTGCGCAGCAGATAATAGCGGAGATAGGTATTGACATGGGCCGCTTTCCGAGCGCTGCCCACTTGAGCAATTGGGCAGGGTTGTGCCCCGGCAACAATGAAAGTGCGGGCAAGCGCAAGAGCGGAAAAACTAATTACGCGAACAAGACACTCAAAAGTACGCTGACGCAATGCGCGCAAGCAGTAAAAAAAACAAGAGTAGCTTTTTCTATGCGCAATACCAGCGTTTAGTAGTGAGACGCGGCAGAAACAGAGCAACGCTGGCAATTGCACATTCACTGTTGATTGCTATTTATCATGTTTTGAGCGGGAAGTCATTTTGCGACCTTGGAGCTGATTATTACAATCGCTTCAACAAAGAGAAGAAAATCAATTCTTACGTAAAGCAGCTATCAAAGTTGGGCGTGAGCGTCCCCGACGACGCTATACGTGTAGCTTTAGAACAAATAGCGTAATACTGCGGTTAAGCGACTTCTTTCGAACTTGAAACGCCTCTTCTTTGGGGTGGATTGTTGTTTGTTGTGTCCTCATTCTGGAGGGCAACTGAGGGTTTTCACGGTAAAGTGTGTAAAGAATATCTTTTCATATCAAGCGACATTTTGGATCCTATCCTCGAACAGAATCAGGAAAAAGTTCAAAGCGGCTGGCCAGTCCCTGATGGGCATTGTCCACCTCTTTGATGCTTCGGCAGCAGCAAGCCATACCAGCTTCAACGCTGATTCCTCTGATGGCATTATCCTTCGGCCTCTTATGCCCTTGCGAATAACCATGTTCAGTGACTCTATTGAATTGGTTGTGTAAATTACCTTACGGATATCATGCGGGTATTTGAAAATCGTTATCAAATTTTCCCAGTGCAAACGCCATTTGCGGCTGATTGACGGATATTTACTGTCCCATTTCGTGGTGAATTCATCCAAGGCGTTTCTTGCTGCTTCTTCGGACGGAGCGTGGTAAACTTTCTTCAAGTCAGCACTTACAGCCTTACGATCTTTATCCGGGACCGCTGCCAGTGACTGTCTCATCATGTGCACCAAACACAGTTGGATATCGGCATTCGGGAATACTCCTTTGATCGCCTGAGGGAATCCGGTTAGCCCATCAACGCAGAATACGAAAACATCTTTCACCCCCCTGCTTGATATTTCAGATAACACCTGCGCCCAAAATTTGGCTCCTTCCGTCTCCGATATCCACATACCGAGTATTTCCTTACGTCCGGATATGTTGACTCCAAGCGCAATGTGGATGTTCATCGATAACACACGGCTGTCCTTATGTACTTTGACCGCTATTGCGTCAAGCCAAACGATGGGGTAAATCTTATCAAGCGGGCGATTTTGCCATTCCTGAACATCCGCCATTACCGCCTGGGTTACTTCAGATACAAGGGTATGCGATACTTCTACTCCGTATAATTCTTTGACCGTCGATTGGATATCACGGGTCGTCATACCCTTGCTATAAAGCGCCATTATCGCGTCGTCGAGCATTCCTATGCTCCGGCTGCGTTTGGGGATTATCATTGGCTCGAATGTACTGTTTCTGTCCCGCGGCGTATCCAGAGGAATTTCGCCTGAGTCGGACCGAAGCGTTTTGTGTCCTTTGCCGTTACGGTAATTTTTTGAACCTGCACTCGGTCTCTCGGAGGCAAGGTGAAGCTCCATCTCCTTATTGAGCATACGCTCCAATATCCTCTTTTGAAGCTGGCGAAACAATCCTTCCCGACCAAATATGTCTTCTTCTGTGCTTAGCCCTTCTGTTAGTTGAGCCAGCATTTCGTCCGTTATGTTCGGCGATTCTTTTACCTTCGTTACATTACTCATGTGTGATTTACCTCTCTTTTCAAAAATTTTCGGCTCTCACACACTTTATTTTACAGACTCGTTGGTTGTCGTTTTAGGAGCCTGTTAGTTCTTTGCGTAACCTAAGTGGGCATCCAGCTCGCCTTTAAGCATATCCTCCATTAGCGGTGCGAAAATCTCTTTCAGAATATC
>WRBZ01000182.1 GCA_009784305.1 Synergistaceae bacterium | reverse complement strand
TGCTTGCTTTAGCAAGAGAGACAGATATGCCTATTTTGCTTACACATAATAGTATGTTCGCTACTTGCGGAAAACTTTATGAAAAAGGCTTGCTTCCCTGTACTATCCCTAACAGATAGGGGGGGTAGGCTTGAACGCGGAAGTTTATGAAGAAGAATACTCTGTTGACGGAAAAGAATTTGTATCTATAGGAATTGCATCTACAAAAATAAAAGCTGCCCTTAAGATGCTTGGAATTCCCTCGGATCTGATTCGCCGGGCATCGATCGTTGCCTACGAAGCGGAGATGAACGTGGTTATTCATGGCGGCGGCGGCTTAATGAAGCTTGAAGTACATCCTGATTTCATTCAAATCGTAGCGCGGGATGAGGGGCCTGGTATACCTGATATATCTAAGGCCATGCAGGAAGGTTTTTCCACCGCTACTGAGAAAATTCGCGAAATGGGTTTCGGAGCTGGTATGGGGCTGCCAAATATAAAGAGGAACTCCGATAGAATGGAGATTATCTCTGAAGTTGAAAAGGGCACTGAAATACGCGTTGCTATAGACTTAAGAAATAAGGATTAGGAAAGATAATGCGCAATTCACAATGTACAATGCACAATATAAAACAGAAATTAAAAAGCTGGAAACTAAGAACTGTAGAGATGGATCCAAAGCTAAGGACTTGTGGTTTGTAGACAGTTTTTGTAATTTCATAGGGAGGTGAACGCCGCTATGCAGAATAGTTTTTGCATACATATAAATGCTCAAAAATGCCGCAATTGCGCAAAATGTATCCGCAGATGCCCTACCGAAGCAATGAGAGGAACTCATGGGCCGGATGAGATAGAGATAATAGAAAAACTCTGCATAGGATGCGGAGAATGTATTCGTGAATGTCCGTATAAAGCCATTGAAGTAGTGCAGGATGATTGGGAAACGCTTAGAGCGCAGAAAAATATTGCCTTAGTTGCGGGACCGGTTTTCTATGTACAGGTGGGGCATTGCAATCGCACAGGTTTTATAACAAGCGCCTTGAAACGCATGGGATTTGCGGACGTGACGGAAAGCCTTTCGTTAGCTTTCGATATTTCAGCATATGTTATCGCTAAAAAAATTGCCTCCAATGAAAATAGAGCTACGCCTCTGATTTCTTCCTATTGCCCCGCAGTTATAAGATATATACAAATACAGCATCCTGAACTCGTCAATAACATAGTTGAAATTGATTCTCCCTATGAAACGGCTGCTGAGTATTACCTTAAAAATGACCCCGATGCTTCAATGGCTCTTATTGCTCAGTGCCCCGCTGTTTCTAATATGAAAAATTCTCCGCTTGGAAGGGATAAGAGCAATTTTTCACATGTTATAAATATTCGTCAGGTTGTAAAAGGTCTTTTGGCAAGTGGGGAGAAAATTGAGGACCTTCCGCCTGCTATAGAAAGCGGAGCCCGCTGGCTGTTATGGGCTGTAAACGGGGGAGAATCCCATCACATAGCGAGATTTTCAGAGAATAAGATTAATACGATGGTAGTTTCCGGAATGGAGAACATATCAGTGCTTTTGAATGAGGTTGAATTGGGGCGCCTTGCGCACATGGACTTTATAGAGTGCAGGGCTTGCTATAAGGGCTGCATAGGGGGGGTTTCCGCTTCGGAATCGAGATATTTATCGCTTTCCCGTATAAATAGCCTTCAAATCGACTGGAATATCTCGGCGGAAGAAAGAGCAAAACTTGAAAGGCTTTATGATGAAGGCAAATGGTGTTTTTCCAAACGTATTGAACATTTACCGAAACAAGCTCCGTTATCCGACGATATTTCAGTTGCTCTGTCCAGATTGAAAGAGCTTAAGATTATTCACGCAAGCCTTCCGGGTTACGATTGCGGTTCCTGCGGCCGCCCTTCCTGCCATGCCATGGCGGATGACATCGTACGCGGGCGCGGGGAAATAACGGACTGCATATTTAAATTAAAGGAAAAAATAACTCTTTTGAGTTCAGAAATAAATGAACTCTGTAAGAAGAACGTTCCATTATCAGGACAGGAAGGGGATGCACAAATAAAATGAAACTATGTGAAGTTATCGATGCCCTGAACTCTGAAGTTATATGCGGCGGCGACGGGGAACGAAATATTACCGGAGTCATTACTGGCGACCTTTTGAGCTTTATCATAGGAGAAGCCCAAGAAGGAGAAATATGGGTTACGATACAAATACATCTTAATGTAGCTGCTGTTGCGGTTTTAAAAGAGATTCCAATGATAATACTTTCTTCTGGAAGGGAGCCTTCCAGTGAACTGGCGGATAAATGTCAGGAGGAAAACATAGCGCTTATTGTTGTTAAGGAGTCGGCGTATGAAGTTTGCGCGAAACTAAAGGAGTTGAGAGTTGAAAGTTAAGAGTGGAGAGTCGTTTTTCTCGTCTTCGCGAGGAGCGGCTTTTTGCGAAACCCTGAAGGGCATATCCGAATGGCATACCCGAAGGGCACAAACAAGCAAAGCGTCCAGGAGTCTTTTGTTTTTGTTTCATGGTAATAGTAACGAGCTTCGCTCACCACGGTAAACGAAACAATGTGGCGCGGGTGTCATTCTCGTCTTTGCGATAAGCAGGGAGCCAGCGAGGAACGAGCTGCGCGAGGTCGCTTAGTTTTTTCATCAGCCGCGTCTTTTTGCTTGTGCCCTTTAGGGTACGGCGCGGCAATCCAGCGCTTTTTTGCTTTTGTCTTTGTTTTTTGTTTCACAGTAAACCAAGGGGCTTTTGCTTTTGTCTTTTAACTCTCAACTTTCAACTCTCAATTCACAACTAACGATTGACAGCAATTTAACATGACAATGAATATGGATAACCTTTCCGAATATTATGTCGATCTGCACCTTCATTCCGTGCTTTCTCCGTGCGCTGACCTTGAGATGGGAGCTGCGGATATAGTTAAAAAATGCCGGAGTGAAGGCATTTCAATAATTGCCATTACTGACCATAATCACGTTGCAAATTTCAAAGCTCTGCGCGAAGCGGCGGAGTCGGAACCGGGAGAACCCCTTCTTGTATTGCCGGGGATGGAAGCTCAATCAATGGAAGATATTCATGTTGTGGTTATTTTTCCAGATGAAAACACGGCTTATCAATATAAGGACTGGCTTTGGCAGAAAATGCCGAACATTAAAAACAGGGAGAACAAGTTCGGTTATCAGCTTATCGTGGATAAGGACAATAATATTCTTGACCATGAAGAAGTGCTTTTGATACAGGGAGCAATGCGGACTGTGGATGAGATTTCTTCCGAGGCTCTGAAAAAT
>WRBZ01000181.1 GCA_009784305.1 Synergistaceae bacterium | reverse complement strand
TGCTTACCCCTTTTAATCTGTTTTCGTTATTGCAGTTCATTTGTTAATCAACGGTATTCAATATCCTTATAAACCATTCAAAAAAAACATTCCAAAAATCTACACCCGGGGAAGGGTTCATTATAATATGATACTCAAGCTCATCAGGAGCTGGCATCCATAATTTAAAAGCGTTTATGGGAAAATCCGTCTTGAGCAATTGCCCGGTAAACTGTATTATCTTCTTTTGTTCATCAGTAATTTCACCGAACCAGCCGGACATCGCCATTGCGCTCAACGGTACATAAGCGCTACGCGCGGAAGTCCATATTCTTTCAGCGCTCAAGAACATCCAGTTAAGCATTTTTTCCTCGGGCGTGCCTACCTCTTCAGCGGTAAGCTCAAATTTGAGATCATCAGGATTCATAATACCGGCCAAAAGGGTCTCCCCTCTCTGGGCTATGAGAAAACCAGTCATGCTTGGGTCCAATGTCACAGAGAACACTTTGTCCCATCCATCAATTTTTGATTCAGCCGCAACTTCTCCAGATATAGCCAAAGCATCGGATACTGAGCTTATAACCCTCGCTGCTGCTCCATCTCTACCGGTAACGGCAAAATACCCGCCCAGGGAAAGCGGTATTTCAAAGAGCTTTGAATCAAGCCCTAATACAATAGCTGCTGACCCTGCAAGCAAATCTCCCAGGTCTTTTTTCGAAATCCCGTACTGCTGCACCATATGCAGCAATATTGCCCAATTTAGAGTAAGGGACATATCTCCGGCAGTCATAAGCTGTTCTTCTATCGAATCCAATCCATCAATAAAGGTGTTGCCTCCGCTTATTAAGAACGGATTCCCTTTCCCGACCATCGGAACAGTTTCTATAACTTTTTGAACTCTTTCAAGCTCCTTTCCTTCAAGTGGGATGCGCAGCCTTCCCGGCATCAGTTTAAACGCGTTGGTTACAGCTTTCATTTTCCAGGTTGAATCTTCATATGAGATACCAATTTCAATATTTATGTCCTCAGGGGTTTTTGCTATTTCTTTTGATGCATGCACCAAAAACACGGTTTGGTGTTTTGTTGTGAACGGGACACCCTGGGGTGCATCTCTTACGGCCTTGGCAACCGAAAGCGTTCCTTCCTTTGAATTGAACATTACTATTTTGTCTCCCACAATGCAGACGTAGTAATCGCTGTTGGAAAAAACTCCGTCGCTGTCGCGTTCAAACACATATTCACTGAATGGAATGCCAAATGCATTCATCGCTTCAATGACCGGTTCACCCAATGAAGACAGCAGGTCAAATAACGTAAGCTTTCCTGACTTAACTGCATCATCAAGTATTCTTTTACCGCCCGGCACGGACATTATCACCCCGCCGTCATGAAGTTCGTTATCTTCACCCAAGACAATTTGGACCGCAACCTCTCTCAGGTTTGATTCCGACAGCGCCTTTGCGACGTTGGCTATTTGGACGATTTCTTCAAGTTCGAATGATGAAGCTATCGGTTCTATTGCTTCAAAAAATTTTGACGGATAAAGATCCCCGATTAGTTTACTTGCGTCCGCGAACCTGGCTGAAACTCTGGTACACGGATCATGCGCATTATTTTCAGGAGGCAATACAGATAATATGTTGGCAAAGCTGACGCTCCAAAACATTATAACAGCAAGGAAAGTTAATATCAAACAGTTAAGAAATCTTTTCTTCATGAAAACTTCCTCCTTATAAAAAACACGCTTTTTGATATCTTACAGCTTTTCAGTTACGCTTTTCAATTCACAGTTCTTTGCTTTATATGATTTTGATAGGAATTCAGGGAGCGTAATATCCGGTTCCAGTAAACGTTTTTGTCCCCTCCATAATACCTGCCAAGAGCCGTTTGAACATTGTCATTATCTTTCAAATATCTGGATAACAAAAGGCAGCCTGCTGCAGCCCCATATTCCGGTTGAAAGAGTATTTCTTCATTAAGGATCCCATTTGCCCTCAATAACGCAGAGTGCACCCGCCATACGACCTGCATCAAGCCGCGCGCCCCATAGCTGCTCTTCGCTTCAGGGTCAAAATGACTCTCTACATGCGCTACGGCTACTGCCAGATCAAAAGGGACGCCATATTTTATACTGTAATGTTTTAACGCCGAAGCTATTCTAAACGCCATTTTTGATGAGATATTGTAATTCTGGGCTTTAATAAAACCTGAAAGTGTTTCCACATCCGACATATATTCATCGTATGCCGCGCCGGTTTCGGAAAGTTTGCCGTTTAAGTCATTAAAATACTGGGAAGCGTAATCTTTAAAAAAATTATTCCAGTCGTTTATAAATTCTTCCGCTTGGGATAGCTGCCAGGAATGCCCTACTTCGATATCAAAAGGCGCCATAAATGACGCTATCATACCAAGGCTTGCCAGCATGTATATCGCGATAGACAACAAAAAAAGCAGAATAATTGAGCGTCGTAAATTATGCAGCAATAAAACCCCTCCATATTGAACTAATGTCAATATTCTTTTTCATGCAGCATAATGGTTACTTTTTAGAGAACACCGAGGTCAATGCAGTTATGGTGGACCGATGTTCACCAAGGAAGCGCATTGGGTTGTAAGCCAGTCCATTTACAACTACTTCAAAATGAAGATGGCTGGAAGTCGCCCTGCCGGTTCTGCCGACATAAGCTATTATCTGACCTGTCTCTACAATATCTCCCTTTTTGACCGCATATGCGGAACAATGGGCATAACGCGTTTCAACTCCATTACCGTGGTCTATTATGACGATTTTACCATAACCGCCTAAAGTTGAGTCGGCGCGTTTCACTACACCGCCGCGGGACGCCATGATCGGAGTCCCGGCTGGCGCCGGGATATCTATGCCTTCATGGATCCCGTTACTGATTCCAATATGACGAAAACCATAACCGGAAGAAACTAAACCGATGACAGGCCATACAAAATGCTGATCCCTCAGAAACTCGGGAAGCTCCTGAGAGTTCAAGCGCGAACCATTATTTGCAGCTTTATTCGTATTGATCGCGCCCATTTTCTTAAAGCTTGGCAGCTTCGGCATATCCACATCATAATTAGAGGAAGGCAATTTGTCGGGGATTTTGACATTTAACAACTCAACAGGTACATGAAGCTTGTCCAGCATTGGATTTTCTGCCGGCAAGACTCCGGGATAAGCTTCGTTTCTAAATAATACTATGAAGGCAAACAAGAACAGTAATATAATACTTCTTTTTAACACTGAAATATCAACTCCTTCCCGTGGGACAAGAATTTTAACATATAAAATA
>WRBZ01000180.1 GCA_009784305.1 Synergistaceae bacterium | reverse complement strand
TATCTAATTATGATTAAACTTTTACCGGAAGATGTATGGTCAAAAATAGCAGCCGGAGAGGTCGTGGAACGCCCCGGTTCCGTCGTCAAAGAATTGGTTGAGAATTCAATTGATGTCGGAGCGAAGCGTATCCGTGTCTCGTTATGGGATGGCGGGAAAGCGAAAATCGTAGTTGAGGATGACGGAGGAGGAATCCCATTTGAGGACCTTCCTCTCGCAGTGGCTCAACATGCTACGAGCAAACTATCAGTAGCGGAAGACCTTGGCTCTATTTACACTTTAGGATACAGAGGCGAAGCCATAGCAAGCATAGCTTCCGTAAGCAAGTTTGAAATCAGGTCGTGCACGGAGAATGAGGCCGGAGGGCTTATAAGGGTGATGGAAGGGCAGATTGTCGAACATGTCAAAGTCACATGCCCGAAAGGTACCCGCGTTCAGGTGGAAGACTTGTTTTCCAATATGCCGGCAAGAAAAAAATTCTTAAAAGCGTCGCTTTCAGAACTGCGCCGTTGTTCGATAATTTTACGGGATTACGCTATTGCCTGGGCGGGAATAAGTTTTGGTTTATCTCATGAGGGTAAGAACCTTTTTACAACCGATGGTAACGGAGACAAAAAAAGGGCGCTTTCGCAAATATGGGGAAATTCCCCCGAATCAATATCAGCGCAGGCAACTTCGGGGAATTTATCTCTTGAATGTTGGTATCAACCATTCCCGTCAAGAGGGAGGAATGAGATTTCCGCATTTGTAAACGGGCGCGCTGTTAACGATCCCGTTATTCGCGCCGCAGTATCGAACGCGGGAAATGAGCTTTCCGGCAACTGGGCTTTATTCATAACGATAGATCCATCTTTGATAGATGTAAATATACATCCCGCAAAAGCGGAAATAAGGTTCAGATATACGGGCGAGGTCTTCGATTCGATAAAGAGAATCGCAGCTATACTTTCAGGGAAACCCGTGAAATTGGTTTATCAACCCCCCAAAGAACATGATGCTGCAAATATGCCTGAAGTTCAACCAAAGATCGGCAGCAGGAATAATTTCAGTTTTACCAGCCATCAACAGAATTTATTCTCACGTACAGCTTCACAGTTTGACGCTAAAGAGGATATTGGACAAAAGACCGTAGGGGATGCCCGAAGGGCGGGGGGTTGTCTCGACGTCCCGATTGGTCTGCTGGATCACAACAAAAAATCCTGGAATTTTAACGAAGATAACAGCTTGACTGATACTGAAAAAAAATATGAACCTGAAATAAAATTCATCTCTCAGCTAAATTCCGGCTATTTGCTCTTTGAAACACCTTCTTCCATTGTTATCATGGACACTCACGCTGCTCACGAACGCATAACGTTTGAAAAAATAATGGAGGAGTCGGCTAAAGGCATAAAATCCCAAGCGCTTATAAGCCCGGAACCTTTACAACCCACGCTTGCACTTCAGGTACAGGAGCAAGAGAAGGAGCTGCGTTCCGTTGGTTTTAACTTCAAAGAAGAAGATGGTCTTTACGTCACCGGTGTTCCATTTGTTTTGGGAAATACGTTTTCTCCCATATCAATATTAAGGGCTACGCTTGCTGTTTGGGGCGACAATGGAAACGACGGGAAACTCGACGAACAATTATCGGCGCGCTGGGCGGAAATCGCATGCAAGTCTTCCGTCAAACTCACAAATAAACTTCACCCGGATGAGGCGCTTGAATTATGGAAGAAACTGCATACATGCAAGCAACCATATTCATGCCCTCACGGGCGTCCAACCGTGCTTAAAATGGAATATGCGGAGCTGGCTAAACATTTTGGGAGAAGTTAGTTAAGAGAACATGTCATCAAAATCAATCAGGCGGATATTATCACCCGCCTTTTTCCGCGCCGCTGCAGTGAATCCGTTTTTCGAGAAGAGGAAGTAATATTTTTTATCATAGCCAAACATAATGCTTTTTTCAACCAGTCCTTCGATGACGCTCCCGGATAGTTTCTCATTAGTCCACTTACACTCGCAGAATATTGCATCGGTTTTGTCCTTGCCATATGCCAGTAAATCAATTTCCTGCTCCGCGCGGCGAAGCGGATTTGTTCCCCACCATCTTCCGCAATCTTTGAAACGAACAGGCAAACGTCCTGCGAAATTTTCCCGCCACAACCATTGCTTGCATATATCTTCAAACGTCTCTCCCATAAATGCTGTGATTTGCGGCTCTATTTCCGTATACAAAGCCTCTCCTTGGCGCATGGATATTTCAGATACATTATCATATACGAACTTATACCAAAACCGGAACATTCCATCATTCAAACGATAAATCGTGTTTCTGGCATTTGCTTTAGCGAGTATGGGCAGTTCTTTTTTAATAATATTTAGCGATATCAACGGTTTAAGATAATTGCTGCAAGCGGAGGTTGTAATATGCGTCTTTGTCGCAATCTCATTCATTTTTGAGCTTCCCGTTGCAATTGCGGTTATGATCGAATTGTATACTGCTGGCTCCCTCAATTCCTGTTTTAGCAAGTTGACCGGCTCCTCATAAAGCAAGCTATGCGGTGAAAAAAAGTTATTGATTAGATTCTGCTTCAGACTCTTTTGTTCATCAATTTGTAATAAATACTTAGGTATACCGCCTGTTACAGCGTACACCACCGCTTGATCACGCCTATCAAAACCGCTATGAAATCTCATCGATGTTTGAAAGTCGAAGGGAATTATTTTGTACTGGCAAGTTCTGCGTCCATAAAGCGGGCTTTTATTTCCCATAACCTGATTTTCCATAAAAGACATTGACGAGCCGCAAAGGATAAACATAATGTTTGCATTTTGAAATTTATGATCAATAAACTGTTGCAGCACTGAGGACACCGATTTTTCGCTTTGAGCGAAATAAGGATACTCGTCAAAAACTACAACAAGTTTGTCATGGGCATGATAATAGATATGGTCAAGGCAATCGGAAAAGTCAACAAATACCGGGCTGCTGACACGTACGCCGCCGTCCAGTCCGCTTATGATTGCCTTACCAAGTATGTCAAGATTTTTACGATATGTTCCCTCAACTGCTGTGAAGAATATATGTTTCTTGTCCTTGACAAACTCAGAAATCAACTCGGTTTTACCTACGCGTCTACGCCCGTATATTACTGCGCACTCGTACCTGCCGCTGTTGTAATATTCCGTCAGGCTTCTTAGTTCTTCGCTTCTTCCAATAAACACAATATCTACCCCTTAATCATACATTACTTAATCACGATTAACTTAAACATGATTATATTAATGCGACGAGATGCCCTTGTCAAGTGGTCGAATAGACATGAAGCTAAG
>WRBZ01000179.1 GCA_009784305.1 Synergistaceae bacterium | reverse complement strand
AGATGCTTCTCGCTTCATCTTCCGCTTTCACGACCGCTTCCGGTTCTCCGCGTATCACAAATTCCACCATCCCAAAAGATGGAAGAATCGAAATATGCAGGCCCGTATTTTCAATAATCGGGCTGAGATGTTCTTTGAGCGCGCTTTCAGGTACTCCGGCGAACGCAATGGAAGTCCAACCGCCGGAAGGCGCAAGCAAGCCGCCAAACTCCTGCTGGACCATTGATATATACTCTGTTGGAACTCCCGGGAAACAATAAACATTTGTGCCTTTACTATTAAAGAATATACCAAGCGCCGATCCCGTAGGATTATGTACTGATTTTGCGGATTCCGGCATAAGCCCCTGTGTCGGGCGGGACCGCTCAATCCAGTGTTTTATGGGATCCGTGTACCGCGCACTGATTATGTCGTATGCCGCATCGTCAATTTTAAGCCCGCACTTCAAATACTCCGCAATAGCGTATCTTGTCCTGTCGTCATGAGTCGGGCCAAGCCCTCCGGAAGTTACTATCATGTCAACCTTTCCAGCCCAATTATTCAATGTGTCAACTATTATGTTTTGTTCATCCGGGATAATTTCTATCTCCTCGACTTTCCACCCTGCGTCGTGAAACAGCCGCGCCGCGCCGGAACAATTTGTGTCGCTCCTGATTCCGCTTAGAAGTTCATCCCCTATTGCAAGCAGTAATACTTTTTTCATATTAGATTCATCACACCAATCATTGTAACGTTCGATTTCAAATTGGGACTATTTATTATCTTTCTATGGCGCCCGTTGCTAACGTCTTATAAACTTGGAATAAGGTATGCCCTTACGGCTATGAATATTAGATTCACAATGATTCCGCCGGCAATATCGTCCGCCATTATTCCTATACCTCCGGGCAATTTTTCCGCTTTGTTTATGGGAAACGGCTTCACTATGTCAACTATACGGAATACGACGAAAGCGGGAATCCAATTATTCGGGGGTAAAAGGTATATTGATATCCACATCCCTGCAACTTCGTCTATTACAACTTCCGGCGGGTCTTTTATCCCTGTCTTCCTGCTGTATCTGTCGGAACACCAGGTTCCGATGATGATGACCGCTATTATTGCGGACCAATGTAGTCTAAATCCGGCTACATACATAATCATCACTATTATCAGGGCTGCCGCGCTGCCCAAAGTCCCCGGGATTTTACTGTAACGCCCTATTCCGAAAAGAGTCGATATGTTTTCGTCTAAATCAAATTTTCCCATTTTAAGCAATCTGTACATACCTCGCCAAATAAGTCATGTTCCGTCGAATCCGAGATTTTTGAGTAAACAAATTCTCCCTTCCTGACGGCGTTTTTCGAATTTGAAGAAAAATGAGCGCCGACAAGCCCGTCCACTTCGGGTGCGTCCCGATATGAACGTCCCCATGCGATTTTATCTTTTATATCCTTTGATTCAACAAGTATCTTTAGCGTCCTGCCTATAAAGAGCTTCTGCCTTGCGGCTGAAATTTGAGATTGAAGCTTCATCAGGCGGGCTGCGCGCTTCTTTTTGCTTTTTTTATCTATCTGGCAAGCGAATGAAGCCGCCTTTGTTCCTTCTTCAGGCGAGTATTCAAAGACTCCGACTCTGTCTATTTGCGCCTCTTCCAGAAAATCCAAAAGACGATTGAAGTATTCGTCAGTCTCTCCGGGGAAACCTACCATCACGGTTGTCCTTAAAGCAAACAACGGATCGTTTTCTCTCGCGTAACGGAAGATATCCCTTATATGCGGCTCGCTCCCTGAACGGTTCATACTTTGCAGTATGGGCTCCGATATGTGTTGAACCGGTATATCGAGGTATGAAAGAATTTTTTTGCTTCCGGCTACTTTATCTATAAATTTACGCGTTACCCTGTTTGGATGCAGGTAAAGCAACCTTATCCATGTATCTTCCGGAATGTGCTTTTCAAGCTCTTCCAGAAGTTCCTCAAATTTCGGTTCCCCGTAAATATCATTGCCGTAAAGCGTCGTATCCTGCCCAACCAAGCACAATTCCCTGGCTCCATGTTCACAAAGCTTTACGGCTTCCGTTATTACCTGTCCTATTGGAACGCTTCTTGCGCGACCGCGAATTGATGGGATCGTGCAGTAAGAACAGAATGAATCGCAGCCTTCGCTTATCTTCAAATATCGTGAAGCAGCTGAATTCTCCTTCAGTAAACCGCGTACCCAATGTTCGTCTGATACTTTCGTTTTGATTACGCCACCGTTCAAAAAACGGAGGACCATATCCCAATCCTCCGATTTTGCCCAAAGGTCTACCAATGGAATTTCTTTTTCAAGTTCATCTCCATACCTGTTGAAAAGGCAGCCCACCACTATTATTTTTTTGATAACGCCGCTTTTTTTCAGGCTCTCAAGGTCGAGTATCGCGTTTACATTTTCCTTGACGGCGTCTTCAATAAAGCCACAAGTATTTATTATTGCTATATCCGCTTGATTTGAAGAATTCTCCTGCAAGTCAAAAATAATTTTGTGTCCGGCTGCGTTCAGCAATCCTATTAATTTCTCGCTGTCAACGGAATTCTTAGCGCAACCGAAACTCTGGAAGTATATTTTCATTTATGAATTTTTTCTGTCTTTCTCTATATCTATCGGGCGGCAGAATGTCACGCCTACCAGTAAAGGTTTTATCTTTAACTCCAGGGGGCGTCCCCTACTATTGTCTTTTACTGACCACTGTTCGCTAACCACTGTCTTTAAGCCGGTGGTTTTGCCTCTATTTTTCCGCTTTTGCCATCAGGGTCATAGAAATTGACCTGCGGTTTTTTTGGTCCATCTTTAAGCGGTGAGCCAATGTCTTTGCCGTTATGAACCACAGTTACAGCCCAGGGACGGCCATAGTTTACCCTCGTCCTTTCGGTAAGCGCCATAGTAAACGTTTCTCCCTTTTTAAGCGTTTTGTCTTCTATCTTTCCGTTGCCGACACGTACTGATATCCAACAATCATCGGCTGCTATTATTCTCAGCTCAGGTTTTGGGGGAGGAGGCGGGGGCGGGGGCGGCGGCGGTGGAACGTTGACGATTAAATCACCGCTGACATCATCGCTTTTTATATCGCCGCTGACATCGACGCTTGCAACTGCTAAAAACTGATCGGTTTTCTCAGTTCTTTGCTCGTTTCTGGTCACAATAACAGGAATCCCATTCTTACTCCATGAATAAATAACGTAAGTCAATGCTCCGAAAACTATGAGCAGCAGAACCACAAATATCCAGAAACGGGACGCCAGCTTGAATCCTGGCGTAGGCGGTTCATAAATGGTTTCTCTTTCCTTTTCCTTTCCGT
>WRBZ01000178.1 GCA_009784305.1 Synergistaceae bacterium | reverse complement strand
TGCGCGACAGCAAGATGCAGATCGAGGCTCCTTAACTTAGGCTTCAAATAGTTACTCAGACACAAGTGAAGGGTGGAGCCCACACGGGCTCCGCCTTTTTTGATGGAGGTGAGATGATTATGCCAGTCCAACTTAAGGTCATTCCAGGGCAGATAGCTTATCAATGCGGGTGATCGAGCGGGCTTTACAGCCGGGAAGAGCAGTCTGCTCTTCTTGAACAGCAAGAAAAACTGTGCGCGATGCGGGAGCTTTTGCGGTCAGTGAGAGAACGCTACAGAGACAAAGCTCGCATATCCGTCGTGGACCCCAGGAATCCGCTCGTTTTGACGGATACCGGCAAAAAGAACTAGCTTTGGCTATATTCAAATCTCAAAATCTTCGGACTTGAAGTTCGCGTAATACCGTCCACTTTGCGCAGTAAATTTTAATACGCAATAATCCGGGTCGGTCACACCTTGAGGATAATATAACTCGTCGCCGGATTGCCAAATCTCCTCCTTAACGGCGGCATCCTCCAGAACCTCCATTGTGCCGCGAATCTGTACACCACGAAAGAAACGACTGTCATAAAAATAGATACAGGCGTTGTGATTGTTGCGATATTGCCCGGCACGCATGGATGATGTGTTGGTGGTGAACCAATACTCCCGAAGACCGTTTCGTTTACGCGGAGATAGCATGGCTTTTATGTTTGGGAAGCCATCGCCGTCCACTGATGCAATAAATGCAATTTTCTGTTTGTCGATTAAGTTTCCAATTGTTTGTTCAGGATTTCTCATCATGTGATTTCACCTCTATGTTTTCGTTCCTAAGCGTAAAAGACATAATCTCCGGCATGTATTGCAATTATATAAATCCCAACCCCGCCTGCTTTAAAATATGAAGCGTGTGTATCATAATTAATGATTATAATACATCTGATATAATGAACCGCAATCATTATTTTATACGATAAAGGGAATGATTTACTGTTGATTCTATACAGGCAGGCAACTCAAAATGACGCACAAGGCTTAAAGAATATAGCAAAGCGCGTTATCAATGCAAACTATGTATCTTTTTGAGGTAGTGATACTAAATCCATGATACTAAATAGCTTATTTACAGCTTGCGGACTAATATGCGTTGGTTTGGGGACGGTTGGAATATTTCTGCCTATCCTCCCGACAACGCCGTTTTATATTCTGGCAGTCCTATGTTTTGCGAAAGGCTCTGAACGATTTCACAGTTGGTTTACAAGCACAAATCTATACAGCAAGTATATCGAAAGCTATGCAAAAAACCGTAGCATGACGCTGAAGTCTAAGTTTGCAGTATTAATTCCGGTCACCGTGATGCTCATTCTGACTGCGGCAATAACCGATATGCTTGTGATAAAAATCGTTATCGCCGTTCTCCTCGCGGTAAAGTATTGGTACTTTATCTACAAAATCAAAACGAAATATCCTTAGCTATGCAGTGTTAAGTCTTAGTCTTCTTCGATGGCGTTACAAGCGGCGGGCGTTCGGGATCCAGCACCAAATCGGGCTCAAAATAGTATTTTCTTATTGCGTTTTTGCCTTTTACCATTTTATATCCGTCAAGGTTCATCCTCGGCATCGCGATATAATTGCCGTGATGATAAATTTCCCTCCTTTCACCAACGTGGCAGAAAATATTGAATCCGTTTTCAACTAAATGCTTGCTGTAACTGCTTCCTCTGGCAAATATCATGCTTACGCCATAAGGCGATATGTATATGTTCGTTTTTCCCGTCACCGGCTCGATTGTTTTTATCCATTTTTCGGTATCCTTCTTAAATTTATCATTTGTTATGGTACCGTTTCTGAAAAACGCGCTGTGTCCGTAGCTGTGGCACGCGAAGAGCCATCCGTTTTTCTTTAGTGCATCCGCTACAATTTTTGCCTTAGCGGTTGCGATATCGTTTTCCTCCTTCGATTTTTCAGGTATTATCCGGTAACCCAAAGCTCCCTGAAATCCTGTCAGCGCAATTATTCCTTTTGCCCCGCGCCACGAAAATTCCGGATTTTTATCGACATAATCGTCAAGTATCGGCATCACGTCCCCATCGCGTGTCAGCTCAATCTCTCCCTCAAGGTTCACTACCTGAGTATACACGCGCCCGTCATCGCTCAGAACGAGGCAGTTCGCAAACCCATCATGCTTCATGTATTCATAGTAATTTACGTCATCAATTGAGATAACAAGGGGAATTTTTCCGGGAGGAAGCATTATGTCCTTTAGTTTTACTCTTTCCGGCTTTAAATCATCAGACTCTATAAAATCCGTTATGTTATAAAGGATATATCCGCCTTCCTTTAATAAGGGCAGCATTTTTTTAAACTCGTAGACCGTCGTCATCCACATGTTGTAGCCTTGCGCGGAGTGCCCTTTATTATCGAATGCCAGTTCAGGGTATACTATCAGGCTGTGAAAGAATACATGGTGAAGCGCGCCTGAGTATTTTACCAATGATGCTTTCGCTCTTTCAATTTCCTTTATTTTTGATCTAATTGGCTGCTCATCCGACACTTCAAGCGCGTAATCCGGAAATGTCCACAAAATTTCAATCGCCTCATCATAATAATGTCCTCTCAAAAGTTTATCCGCATAAACCAGTATTTCTTCTTTCTCCGTCATATTGTCCGCTGTAAGATCTTTCCTTACTTCTAACAGCGTATTTTTCAGGATTGTTTCAATCTCTGCTCCCTGCGATTCAGCCATATTAAGTCCGGTATAAGCTCCAAAAGTTGTAATTATGATAGCAGACCAGCTTATGATAAGTTTTTTAAAGTTTATCCGCATCTAATTATCTCTCCTTTGTTTTCTCATAATTCCGGCACGTTTTTGAAAATCCCGTCCACTAATAAATCATCACCAATTTGCCGTGCATTAGTGATGCGCAGAGAAAAATATTCCGCTTCTTCCATATCTTTGACGTGTAAATTATTGGCAATGCTTATTCCCTGCCCAAGAAATTTAGGGGCGATGAAAAGCGCTATGGCATCCGCAAAAACGCCTTCAATGAAAGAAGAATGAATGGCTCCCCCGCCTTCCACCAGCAATCTTTGGATTCCGATACCGGAAGCCAGTGATTCAAGCGCTTCCTTTAATGATATGTGTCGGTTTTCTTCGCGAACCTCCACTATCATTGCTCCCATCTTTTCAAGAGCTGCCTTTTTGCGGGACTTGGAATCCCACACGTTTTCCGAACAGATTATTACCGTTCCTTTTCCTATTGATTTCGCGTTTTCCGGTATATTGAGATGTGTGTCCAATATAACACGGACTGGGGAGCGTCCTTTTACGAGCCTTACGGTAAGCTC
>WRBZ01000177.1 GCA_009784305.1 Synergistaceae bacterium | reverse complement strand
ACTCCATTTTGATGGAAAAGAATGCACCGGAACTAAGGGACAGACCATCCTTGAAGTGGCTGTAGCTAATGGAATAGAAACCATTCCGACGTTATGCTGGCTTGAAGGGCTTCTCCCGGAAGGAGCCTGCCGTATGTGTGTTGTGGAAGTCGAGGGCAGCCCAAAAATGCTTACTGCCTGTACGTCTCCCGCAGAGGATGGTATGAGGATCCTCACGCAAACAGATAAGCTCAAAGAGTATCGCAAGCAGATACTGGAACTGCTTTTTGCCGGTCGAAATCATTTTTGCATGTATTGTTCGGCAAGCGGAGATTGCGAGCTTCAGACTCTTGCCATAGAGCATGGAATGGACTCGGTACGCTATCCATACTTATTCCCGGTTATCGAGAACGATACGACTTCAGGAGACTTTATGGTTGACAGAAACCGTTGCGTTTTATGTAATCGCTGTATTCGTACATGTAAGGAAATAGTTGGCGCTTGTTCTCTTGGTCTTGAAAAGCGCGGATGGGCTGCGAATATCATATCTGACCTTGGCGAAAAGTTTGGAGAAAGCTCGACTTGCGTTTCCTGCGGAGCTTGTGCGCAGGCTTGCCCGACAGGTACGATAACTGTAAGGGAACATGCTTATCGCGGACGCCGTAAAGACTGCGATAAACTCGTAGAGACTGTTTGCCCGCTTTGTGTAATGGGATGCAAGTTAAAAGTTTACGCGCGCAAGAATTCATTGGTAAGGATCGAAGGCGTTACAAGTTCGAACAGCAATCACGGCGGACAGCTTTGCCGCAGAGGACGGATAGAATTACTCCGCGCTTCTGAACAGCCTCGTATTACTTCACCATTGATCCGTACCGGAGCCGATTTCAGAGAAGCTTCATGGGACGAAGCCCTTGATCTTATTACCGATAAGATCAAACAGGCCGATAAATCAAAATCAGGCGCTGTGGCATCTTTAATGACCCCAATTGATGAACTTAAATGTTTTGTTGGGTTTTTCAGCGCATTGGGCATAAAAACTGACAGCCGCGAAGGCGATGTTCCTCCAGAAGCCCGATATGTAAAAGAAAGCAAAGAACGTTCAGCGGATGAATCAATTCATGATCGTGAAAAAGAAGTCGCCAAGATGTGTTCGCTCCTTTGCGCCAACTCATGGTTGGGTGTGGGAAATGAGCCGTCAGAACAAAAACCGGTCGGAAAGGGAATGTCAAGCCTTGACTTCTTCTTCTTCCGTACACCGGGGCTTGAGGCTCCTTGTAAAGATGTACTTGATGCTCTGGATCACTCGAAATTTTCGGTTGTTCAAACCCCATATGTATCTCACCCGATGGCTTACCTTGCGGATGTACTTCTTCCTTCCGCCGCGTGGTTTGAACTTGCGGGAGTTTGTGAACCTGCGGTATCGACAAAAGAAATGTGTGAAGTTTTTCAATCGTTAGCTGAACGGCTATCGATAACGATAAAGGAGGTGTAAGACGGGATGTCTGCCAAACCAAAAGTTGCAACAGTATGGCTTGAGTCTTGTGCAGGATGCCATATGTCTTTTCTTGACATTGATGAGAGAATCGTAGATTTGCTTTCTCAGGTAGAACTGACAGCGAGCCCTGTAACGGACATCAAAGATATTCCCGAGGTTACGCTCGGCATAATTGATGGCGGGATAGGAAATGACGAAGAGCTGCATATCGCGCAGGAATTACGTAAAAAATGTAAAATTCTTATGGTTATGGGTGACTGTGCAGTATTCGGCGGCATAAATGCCATGAGAAATTCCCTTACGCCGGAGCAGGTATTGAAAGGTGCATTTGCGGATGGAGCAACTCCTACAACTGTGAACCCATCAGGAAAGCTTCCCGGAGAGGATATTCCGAAATTGCTTCCACACGCAAACGCTGTTGACAGGTATGTCAAAGTCGATGTATATGTGCCGGGATGCCCGCCGGACGCCGACGCTATTTACTATGCCCTGAGCGAAATTCTTGCGGGGCGCGTCCCTGTGAAAATACCGGCTGAATTGACACGGTACGACTAAGGGGAAGGGGAGAAAATATTATGGAAAATAAGGGTAAAACAATTGTAGTAAATCCCGTTTCCCGTGTTGAAGGACATGGAAAAATAACGGTTCATCTTAATGATAAAAATGCTGTTGACAGCGTACAGTTTCATGTTACGCAATTCAGGGGCTTTGAGGTTTTTACGCACGGACGAGACTTTCGTGAAATGCCGGTGATTACTCCGAGAATTTGCGGAATTTGTCCTGTGAGCCATCATCTGGCTTCAGCAAAAGCCTGTGATGATATTATCGGAGCTGATCTTACCCCAGCCGCTTATAAATTGCGTGAAATGATGCATTACGCTCAGTATGTGCAGTCACATGCTTTATCTTTCTTCCACCTTTCGAGCCCGGACCTGCTTTTCGGGTTTGACGCCGACCCCGCTACGCGCAACGTAGCCGGTTTGGTTGAAAAAGACCCTTCGCTTGCAGTTCTTGGCGTTTCATTAAGAAAGTATGGACAGGAAATCATAAAGACACTGGGAGATAAAAAAGTACATCCGTGGCACAGTATTCCTGGCGGAGTATCAAAATCTCTTACAAAAAAAGAATGTGAGGAATATCTGAAAGGGCTTCCCGCCGTCATAGAAGGCTTCGAGAAAGCTATAGGGATAGCAAAAGATTATCTCTCAAAGAATCATGAACTTGCTCAAAGATATGCCACCGTTGAGACGGGATATATGGGACTTATCCAGAAGACTTGCGGCTGCGGCGGTGAAGGTGATGCGGGAGCTCTTGAGCTTTACGATGGATTACTTAGGCTTCGCGGCGCTAATGGCCGCATAATAGATGAGTTCGAATCTTTCGAGTACGCAGATAAAATAGGAGAACATGTTGAGCCTTGGAGCTATCTGAAATTCCCGTTCTACCGGGCGTTTGGATACCCGCAGGGCGCTTATCGCGTAGGACCTCTTGCCCGCGTCAATGCTTGTGATTTAATAACTACTCCAAAAGCGAATGATGAGTTGAAAGTATTCCGTGAAGCAGGATCAGATTCAAACGGAATGGTACATTACACGCTTTATTATCATTATGCGCGAATGATTGAGGCTCTTTATGCGGCGGAGAGGCTTGGAGAGCTCTTTGAAGATCCTGACGTGTGTTCCAATGAGCTTCATTGTCCGCAGGGCAATGAACTGAATCAGGAAGGTGTGGGAATCGTTGAGGCGCCAAGGGGTACTCTCATTCATCACTATAAAGTTGATGAAAAAGGGGCTATTACTGCTGTTAACCTAATAGTTGCAACAGGACACAATAATATTGCCATTAATCGCGGGGTGGAGCAGGT
>WRBZ01000176.1 GCA_009784305.1 Synergistaceae bacterium | reverse complement strand
TCATAGAAAGTTGAGAATAGGCTTTCTTTCAATGAATGAGAGTGTGTTAAACTGATGCTCTAATCTTGAAGAGTGAGGTGTAATTCTGATGGGAATAATTTTTGCTATTAACGGTAGCCCGCGAAAGGACGGCAACACAGCGAATATGCTGAAAACGGTTCTGGATGTTTGCACAGAAGCCGGACATAAAACCGAACTGTATCAGGCTGGGGGTAAAACCGTGCGCGGCTGTATGGCTTGTGGCGGCTGCGGTAATCATATCGGTCGCTGCGCTATTGACGACTGGATAAACGAGCTATACCCCAAAATGACGGAGGCTGATGCGATTCTACTGGGTTCACCCACCTATTTTGCCGACCTCACTCCGGAAATAAAAGCAATAATCGACCGCACTGGCTTTATCTCCCGCTTCGATGGTATGCGCTTCTCCCGCAAGATCGGCGCCGGCGTTAGCGCCGTACGACGGGCGGGCAGCATCCATACTCTGGATTCCATTAACCACTTTTTCCTTATAAACGACATGATAGTTCCAGGCAGCAGATATTGGAATATGAGCCTGTCACGAGAAATTGGCGAATATCAAAACGATAAAGAAGGAACAAAGACAATGAGGCGGTTAGGCGAAAACATTGTCTGGCTATTGGAAAAACTAAGGTAATAATATTCATATTCCAGCATAAAGCAAAGAGCAAAACTGTAATAAACATATTGTATAATCTGCAATACTGATATTATTACAAATAATTTGGAGGTTCATAATGGAAGACAAAGCATATACTATATCGTTGGAAAAAAATCCGCTGATATCCATGAAAGTCATCCCAGGTCATTTTACTACCAGTAATGCTCATATCAGCCATTATCTTGATGTGAGCAGATTGAAATGCAATTCGATGATTGCGCGGGACGTTGCGCGGGAACTGGCGCTTCCTTATAAAACTACTACAATGGTGGACACGATCGTATGTATGGAGAGAACCGAAGTCATTGGCGCGTATCTTGCGGAGGAGCTCAGGCAAAGCGGTGTATCGGTAATAAACGAAGGCCATGAAATTTATGTCACAACGCCGATAAGCAACAATATTGGAAATTTATCCTTTCAGAGCAGTATGATCAAGCACATAACAAACAAGGACATTATTTTACTTACCGCCTCGGTATCCAGCGGACGGACGCTTGACAGCGCGCTGGATTGCATTGCATATTACCGCGGTAGAATAGCGGGGATATCGGCTTTGTTCCTGGCTCAGCTGGAGAGGCTGGAACAGGGGATCAACGCGCTGTTTACGTCTGACGATATTCCGGAATACAAAATGTTCAGTTCGCGTAAGTGTGAAATGTGCCAAGCGGGGCAAGCCCTGGACGCGCTTATCAGTACTGAAGGTTACACAAAAATATAGCAGTAGAATAAGAGGTGAAATAATGCCGTTTATTGAAAGCATATTCTCGGGAATAGGCCTTACGGAAATGAGTTTGCCAAAAGCTGTCATGATTCTGATTTCTTTCGCACTAATGTATTTGGCTATAGAGAAAAAATATGAACCGCTGTTACTCCTTCCTTTGTCCTTTGGAATCCTGATCGCAAATATTCCGATAGCTGGCCTTTCCGCTTACGATGAAGGCGGCTTGATGAATTTTCTGTATCAGGGGATAATTCGGGTGATTTATCCGCCAATGATTTTCCTGTGCATCGGAAGCATGACCGATTTCGGACCTCTCATATCCTCTCCGCGAAGCGCGTTAATTGGTTTGGGTGGTCAACTTGGAATTTTCATCGCGTTTGGGACCTCCTTGTTGTTGGGCAATCTCTTGAGTCCGTTTATTCCCGGATTTGACGGTTTCACTCTAAAAGAAGCGGCATCCATTGGTATCATAGGCAGCTCCGATGGGCCGACATCTATTTTTACAGCAACCCGGCTCGCGCCGGAATTACTTCCTTCAATAGCTATTGCCGCTTTTTCGTATATGGCGCTTGTTCCTTTCATCCAGCCGCCAATCATGAGAGCGATGACAACGCCAAAAGAACGTATTATAGTTATGCCGGAACCTAAACGAATCACGCAGAGGCAGAAAATACTCTTTCCTATTGTGGTGACGCTTGTGACCCTGTTATTGGTTCCGACAGCGGGAGCGTTGATCGGTATGCTGATGTTTGGGAATCTGATAAAGGAAAGCGGTGTGACCGAAAGATATGTCCGCTCGTTGCAAAATGATGTATTGAATATATTGACCTTACTGGTAGGTCTTTCCATCGGCTCTTCCGCTACCGCAGACCGCTTTTTGACCCCGGGTACGCTGATGATTGTTGCATGCGGACTGCTGGCCTTTGTCTTTGGAACTGTTGGAGGTATTTTTGTAGCAAAGATCCTTTGCAAAATCACAAATGGAAAAGTGAATCCCCTGATCGGAAATTCAGGAGTGTCAGCTATGCCAATGGCTGCGCGTATTTCTCAAAGAATGGGACAGAAATACAATCCTCAAAATCACCTTCTGATGCACGCAATGGGCCCGATAGTTTCAAGCACGATAGGCTCCGCCATAATAGCGGGAATTTTTCTTGCTCTTTTCGGCGGCTAACACGAACTTTGGATAAATATTATATAAAACATGCCTTGGAGCTTGCGGCGAGAGGGACGAATACTCTCTCTAACCCAAGAGTCGGGTGTGTTATTGTTAAGAATGAAAAAATCATCGGCTCCGGCTGGCATGAAAGCAAAGGTTCGGTTCATGCCGAGGTTGCCGCTTTTAATGATATGAGATCAAACGGCGCCTCCGCGAACGGAGCAACTCTTTATGTAACGCTTGAACCTTGCGCTCATTTTGGGCTGACTCCTCCATGCGCGCCACGCATAATAGAAGAGGGCATAACACGCGTGGTTATAGGAATGTCCGACCCCAACCCCATAGTCAACGGCAGAGGAATAAAGATACTCAAAGAAGCAGGGATCGAAGTCTGCAGAATACGGGATTGCGGAGAGGACGGCATAAAACTTGAAGAGGAATGTAAATGGATGAACCGGGGATTCATCCGCAGGGTGACTCTCAACAGACCATGGGTGACCGTTAAGGCTGCCGTGAGCCTTGACGGAAAAATAGCTCTTTCCGAAGGAACAAGCAAGTGGATAACAGGGCTTGAAGCACGCTCGGCCGCTCATGAGCTACGCGTGGAGCATGACGGAATCCTTGTGGGAATAGGAACAATATTGAAGGATGATCCGGAGCTTACCGTAAGGCTCGTAAAAGGACGCTCCCCAGTCCGTGTTATATTGGACACACATCTCAATATACCGGAAAACGCGAAATCAATAGGAAAAGGAACGGTAATAATCTGTTCGGAAAAC
>WRBZ01000175.1 GCA_009784305.1 Synergistaceae bacterium | reverse complement strand
TCCGCTACGAGGATACGGACACTGCTCCAGTTAAGACCGTATCCCATGAGTTGCGTTTCGTCTACGTCGCCGCGCTTTATCCTAAATGTAAAAGCGAAGGTTGAACCCTTTCCAAGTTCGGATTCCACCCATATCCTGCCACCCATCATTTCAACGATACCTTTGGAAATCGTCAGACCGAGTCCCGTACCGCCGAATTTTCGCGATGTGCTGCTGTCCGCCTGCTGGAAGGATTGGAACAAACGGGTTTGCTGTTCCGCGCTGATACCGATGCCTGTGTCGGCTACTATTATCTTTATATCACAAACGCCGTCCTTTTCTCCCAGAAAGTATGTACCGATACGGATAACGCCTTCATCCGGCGTGAACTTCACCGCGTTTCCTGCAAGGTTTGTAATGACCTGCGCCAGACGCTGATCGTCTCCTATAAAAAACTCAGGGATGTTCCGGTCGAGAAACACTTTGAATACTTGCTTTTTATCCGCAATTTTGTAGTTAACGACATTTACCACGCGCTGCAGCATTCTTTCAAAGTTAAATTCCACTTCAGAAAGATCGAACTTGCCCGACTCGATTTTTGACATATCCAAAATGTCGTTGATTACGCCGAGCAAATGGTTTGACGCGTCTTTTATTTTACCTATCGCGTAATCCTTTTTATCTGTATCGTTCGAGGTTTCCGCAACAGCGGTCATACCGATAATAGCGTTCATCGGCGTCCGTATTTCGTGGCTCATGTTAGACAAAAACTCACTCTTGGCGCGTGAAGCGGCGGTCGCGTCCTCAAGCGCCTTTTTCAATGTTTCCTCAGCTTTTTTTCGATCCGTTATATCGCGTGACACGCCTATGAGTCCTATAATAGTGTTACCCCTATAAATCGGGACTTTTACTGTTTCGCATAATAGCATAGCTCCGTCCGCACCCGGCACAACCTCCTCAGACACGACCATTTTTCCATCTCTTAAAAGAGCCTGATCCGATTCATTGCACAACCGAACCATTTCTTCAGGCGCTCCTAATCCTTCCGCGTCGTCTTTTCCGATCAAATCCGCTTCAGTGACGCCGAAATAATCCTCCATTCTCTTATTACATCTTGTATATTTCAAGTCCACGTCTTTACAAAAAACGAATTCCGGCAGTGAGTTAAACAGCGATTTAAGGGTGGCAGTTTCAAATTCCAACTCGGTTGTACGTTTTTTTACAAGCTCTTCAAGCCGTCTGCCCGCGTTTCTGTTCCTCCAAAACAGGACAAACAATAAAATGAGAACGCATAAAAGAAGTCCGGACGCGCCGATCAGCCACGGGCGCTGCGCTTCCGATAATTTATGCCGGTAATCAAATGTCCGGCGCGTCCATTGATCGGAAATGGATTTGGTATCTACCAACCGAAGCGCCTTGTCTATTATTGAGCATAAAACTACTTCGTCCTTGTTAAACCCGAAAGTGGACTCAAACGGACGGTCAAAAACCAGATTCGCCTTAAAACCGGGACGTTCATGGTAGTTCGTTATAGTGAGGAGCAATTTCTGGCTTGCCATCAGTAAATCAACGTCTCCGCGGTCAAGTGCGTCAAGCGCGTCGTACATATTGGGATATTTCTCAATATTAAAATGATTTGGAAACCAGTTCTGGAACAGTTCGTCATACGCGGTATCCTCTTGCACTCCCACTTTCGAATACAAAACTTCATTGACATTGATATTCCGGTATTCAGTCTTTGAAAGCAGCGCGTAATAATCAGTCAAAATTGTGGTTCCGGGCCATAAAAACCGCCCTTCGCGCTCTTTTGACCATATCAATTCGGAAATCATCGACGCCTCGCCGTCTTCAAGCATTTGCAGTAAAACGCTCCAATCGGTATTCTTTTCGTTGGCTACAACAAATGACAAGCCGGTGAGCGCTTCCACCTCTCTCAGCACATCATAAGCGATTCCCTGCCACTCCTTCTCATAGGTGTTGTAGAAGCAGCTTGGATAATTATCGCTTTCCGCAATAAATTTTACAGTTTCATTGTCGCGTATATATGCCCGTTCTTCATAAGTCAACTGTATTTCAAACTTATGCTTGATGTATTCATACTCTCCGCGGTTGTACAATTCGGTTAAGTAACGGTTGCCACCGCTTTCCAAAACTTTCTGTATAACGTTGATAATCGGAAGCAAATCCGGGTTTTGCGTCGTCAATGATACCGGGGAATATATCAACGGGAAAAATGCTTCGGCAACCACGTCTCTATATATATCAAAAGCCGCTTCCGCCGGGCTTTCATCTATGAACCCGTCAATCGTGCCGTTTTTAAGCAACTCATAAGCTTCTTCGTAATCATCAATCAAAACCGGGTCAATCTCGTCGTCCGCAATTGCCAGTACATCTTCGACGGTGGTAGTGCCCTCTAAAAACGCGAATCTCAGCGGGCGAGCCTCAGCGATTTCAAAAAGCGATTTGCTTCCTTCCAAACGCATGATTTTTACCGAACGCTCGGCAATCGCGCCGGTCATAAAATAAGGTTTTTTATCCGGGTCGGTAGGGTTTTTCCGCTCTTCGGTAGCCGTCAGTTCACCTGTAAAATCCACCTCGCCGCTGTAAAGCCCGTCAATCAGATCACCCCACTCATAAAACGAGGGAACAAACGGTATACCAAATAGTTCTGTCATCCAATCGCAGAGCATAGCGGTAAACCCGCTTATATCACCGTAGACGTCAAGAAAAGACTCTGTGCTTTGCATCGCGCCAAAATTGAACGCGGCAATTTTACCGTGCAAAGCTTCAATCGCTTGTTTATCCTCATCGGTTACACCGGGAATGTCCTCAAGCGATGCATATGTATGTTCGGGAGGCTTGTCCGCCTGCTTTCGGACGGAACTATCACAACCAGAAACCGCGGCAAGCATGATTATCGCGGCAAGCGCCGCGCATATTGTTCGCTTATATCTTTGCGTTGCGTTTTTCATACAATTCATATCCTTCTTAAGCAGCTATTTTAGAGCGAAACGGATCATTTATTAATATGCTTCATTATTTTTTCACGAAGCGCATCCGGTTTAAATGGCTTCACAATAAAATCACTGGCTCCGAGCGCCAAAGCCGTTATTACGGTATCAAATTGTCCCTCAGACGTTAAAAAAATAATAGGAGTGCTTATATGTCTCTTGAAACTCTTTATGACGGGGATAAGGTCAAACCCATTGATCTCCGGCATCATGTAGTCAAGTAAAAACAAGTCGGGATTAAGGTTTTTTAATACTTTCTCAAGCTCAGTCGGTTTTGAAATAGTGTATACTTTATACTCGTCGCTCAATATTGACGATAGGGTATTGAGTATGACAGGAGAATCGTCAACCGCTAAGATTATTGGCTTGTTG
>WRBZ01000174.1 GCA_009784305.1 Synergistaceae bacterium | reverse complement strand
TCCATGAAAAGCTGTATTCGTGGGAAGAGATATTTATTCCTCTTTCGCGTTTCCCGCGCCTGCGGATGACCCGTGAAGCGGATTTTTCTGAGGCGGAAATGGCATTGGAGGATGCCCCCGCATTCAGAGGAGATATGAAACACCTGTCGAACTTTTGTTCCTATTCAAATGATTTGGGATATGAAATATTTATATTCAGCAGGAATGAATATATTCTGAGCCTCAACATTTCAGATATTGAGATAAGCAGGATAAATGACCAATTGTCGTGCGGCTTTGTTGACAGAGTTGGCAGGAAAGCCTACATATCGGATAAGGAACTTGCAGGTGTGACTAGAAGCGCTGCTCCCGTGAATTGGAGGGCACCCGACGAATGGCGCAGCCGTCTTTCGAATGGTCAGATAGTTGTACATGAAGATTACGGAGTCGCTATATTCAGAGGGATAGAGGAGGTAGTGATTTCCGGGGAGATAATGGACGCGTTGGCGCTTGAATTTGCGCAAAATCAGCGACTTTTGGTCCCCGTCCTTCAGGTTAATAAACTTGTTTTGCTGCCTCAACACGAGGGAGACGAAATAAACCTTGACACACTGCACGGTACGAAGTGGAGAAAATCTGTCGCTAAAAGCCGTGAACAAGCTGAAAAAGAAGCTAAAGAGATTCTTGAAGTTTTTGCCAAACGCGAAATGATGGAGGGTTACGCATTTCCTCCTGAAGGCGAGCTTTATGAAAGTTTCAGTAAAGCGTTTCCTTATGTTGAAACGGCGGATCAGTTAGAAGCTATAAGCGATGTCATGAGAGATATGAGTGCGTCGCACCCGATGGACAGGATTGTTATTGGCGATGTTGGATACGGAAAGACGGAAGTTGCGATGAGGGCCGCCATTAGAGCTGTGGAAGCGGGAAAACAGGTCGCGGTGCTTGTTCCTACAACAATACTTGCTCAGCAGCATATCAACTCGTTCAAGACCAGAATGACAGGGTTCCCTGTAAATGTTGAGGTATTATCCCGTTTTATACCAAAATCCAAACAAAATAAAATTCTTGAATCCGCCGAAGCGGGAAAAGTTGATATTTTGATAGGCACCACCCGTCTTTTGCAGAAGGATATCAATTTCAAAGATTTAGGGCTTTTGGTAATAGATGAAGAACATCGTTTAGGAGTTATGCATAAGGAATACTTGAAACAGAAGTATCAGAATATCGATGTGCTTACCCTTTCCGCTACGCCCATACCGAGAACGCTTTCCATTTCATTGCGTGGACTCAGGGACATTTCGCAGTTATCGACCCCGCCTCATAACCGCATACCGGTAGTCACGATATCCGGAGAATGGCAAGGGACGCTTGTTAAAAGAGCGATATCGAATGAACTCTTACGAGGCGGGCAGGTATATTTTGTGGCGAACAGGATAGCGAGGCTTGATAAAAGGTTGGTTCAGCTCAAGAATTATTTCCCTGATGCCAAAATAGCTGTCGCTCATGGGCAAATGCCTTCCGCTGAATTGGAGTCGGTGATGTTCGATTTTTACGAGGGGCTTTACGATATCCTTATATGTACCACGATAATTGAAAGCGGGCTTGACGTCGCAAGGGCCAATACTTTGGTTGTGGATGACTCACAAGAGCTTGGGCTTTCTCAGATGTATCAGCTAAGAGGCAGGATTGGCAGGCGCGAGGAGGCTGCTTACGCGTATTTTTTATATCCCGAAGCAGCGTCTTTACGCAAGGATACCGCAGAACGCCTTGATGCCATAACGAAGCTGACGGATTTAGGATCGGGATATTCTTTGGCGGTACAGGATCTTGAAATAAGAGGAAGCGGGGAAATACTTGGCACTAATCAGCATGGGCGCGGAGAAAGAGGAGGTTTTCACTTTTTTTACAGCATCCTTGAAAAAGAGATTGAAAAACTCCGTGGGACTGTACGCAGGGATGTAATTGTGGAAAGCGATATTAACGGTTTAATCCCTAATTATTACATCCCTCAGGAAAGCGTACGTGTAACGCTTTATCGAAGGCTGCTAAGGATTTCGGACAGTACTCAATTGGAGGAACTCAGGAATGAGATAACTGATCGCTTTGGAACGCTTCCTGAAGTCCTTAAATATCTTTTTGACATAACGCTTATCAGCAATACCGGCGGTCAATTTGGCATAGATGAAGTAAAAATACGGAGAGGTGAGGTCACGGTCAAAGGTTGCTCTGATAAATTAAGAGTATTGTTTAAAAATTCCCGCAAATGGATATTGCCGTCCGAGGTACGTGAAAAATGCAAAGTTACCTCGTTGGGAGGAGCAAACACTTTCAAATTGGTTCGCTCGCTTGCTGAGCTTTTAATGTCGTCAAAGATGAACTAAATGCTAAATTCCATCTAAAATATCCACAACATTTCCGGAACACTATCCAAACTTATAGTTATCCATAACAAGCGTTTTATCATTATTCATTCCAATCACCCTGTATTATTTTTTTAGATATATCTTATAATGAAGTCGAATATATTAATTGCTGTTTATTTATATTATCATCCATTGTTATCACAATCGAATGGAGTTGATATAGAGAATGAAACATATTAGGCGTGCCGGAGATTTGAGATTTTTGGTTTTAAGCGTATTTTTTCTTATTATTATAAGTGTGTGCAGCTTGGCTGAAGGAGTTACTGCCATGCCTGGGATCAGGACGCATACTCGGAACGATTGCAGCGTTATAAGCTATATTGAACTGAATTAGTTTATCCAACAGGAGGAAGAATTGAGCGCATTTGAAGAATTGGTTGGTATAATGGAAAAACTCAGAGGTGAAGGCGGCTGTCCTTGGGATCGCAAACAAAGCTTTGAATCACTGCGAACATATATAATTGAGGAAGCTTATGAGCTTGTTGAGGCGATAACGAACAGAGCGCCGGATAGTATAAAAGAAGAGAGCGGGGATTTGCTTTTACAGATAGTTTTCCTTTCTTCTATTGCCAAAGGTAAATGCTATTTTGACATAAATGATGTTATAAATGGCATATGCGATAAACTTATACGCAGACATCCGCATGTATTCTCCGATGAAAGCGCGGCGGACAGCGATGAAGTTTTGCGTAACTGGGAGCGTATAAAGCTTGAGGAGAAAGCTTCGGATGCAAAAAACTCGCCTGAAAGCGAAAATAAGTCTATATTATCAGGAGTCCCTTCCGGGCTTCCGGCTCTACTGAAAGCATATAGGATACAGGAAAAAGCGGCGCATGTTGGCTTTGACTGGGAAAAGGGTAATATCGCGCCCATTATTGATAAAATATATGAGGAAATAAAGGAAGTTGAAGGTGCTGCAGAAGAAAAAGACGTGATACGTATTGAGGATGAGATAGGGGACTTATTGTTCGCAGGCGTAAACCTTGCCCG
>WRBZ01000173.1 GCA_009784305.1 Synergistaceae bacterium | reverse complement strand
TTGGAGTTGTGGTTCTCCGTTTTCAGCCTCGCTGCTTACGCACAGCGTGGTTAAGCGGCCTCTTTTATTTGGAGTTGAGGTTCTCGCGCCATGCTATTGACACTCAACATGACCTGATCACTTATTTAAATGTGGATGGTTACTTTGCAAACACCTCCAAATCATTAATAGTAAGAAGATAATGAAAATTGCGGATATAATAGCGTTCACAGTTGCTTTAGTGTCGTATTAACATGGCTTTTCATGATAATTATAGCTGAGGTAAAAATATTTTGCAAGATAATTAATTAATTTAACTATTTAGTATTTTAAATTGACTCACGTTCTTTACTGTATATACAGCCACAGTAATTCTGACGGTAAAGCCCGAGGGACTTTGCCATTTTTACTGAATCAAGGAAGCCGTTGTTTTTTCTCCATACGCGCTCGACCCATGTTATTCCAAAATTCTTTGCAATTTCATTCCCGATGGAGTTTATGAGAACAATGTCCTTGTGAGGGCTTATCGTAAGAGTCGTACATATGTAAGAGCAGCCGCAATCAACCGCCGCGCGCATGGTGTGCTCAAGCTGCAGGCGGAAGCAAAGAGCGCACCTCCTGCCGCCTTCGGGTTCTTCCGAAAGCACGCCCGCTGACAGGAGCCACGAGTCCGGCAAATATTCAGGATAAATACACTGCCCATTAACGTTGCTCATCAGTTTTTCAAGGGCGCCCCTTCGTTTGCTGTATTCGTCCGAAGGATGGATATTTGAGCCGTAGAAGAAACCTGTAACTCTCATGCTCTTACTGAGTTCAGCCCATGGGATCACAGCATCGGGAGCGCAGCATATATGAAGCATCAATTCATTTTCCGGATACATAATTTTCATTTATAACATATAAATGCCAATAATTCATGAAATATTTTTTGAACTTGTTATTTTTGCATAATGTTATAATTAATTTGTCTTGATTCCAATTTAAGGAGTGACTGCATATTGAATAAAATTTTTGGCATATTGCTGATGACTGTTATTATAGTTTGCACGGCGCCCTGCGTAAATGCGGCCCAGGCAGTCAATGTTGATCAATATCTTATCCTGGTTCTGTCTCAAAACCATTCATTGCTTGCTGCTGCCAAAAACATTGAAGCAAATTATTTTCAGGTTCTTTCTTCGGTCGGATATCAACGGCTGAAAGCCGGCGTTTCGGTAAGCAACAGCTATAACACAGCTCAGTCGTCAATGGGCGGGAAGGTTTATAACCCCGTCGGGTATTCGATAACTCCCAGCCTGACACAGATAATAGATATAAGCGGAGTCAATATGCTGCACGAAAGACAGTCTATATTGGGATATGAATCCTCAAGGGCGGCATTCGAGAACACTGTCAATACTCTTCTTGCGACGGCGGAGCATGCTTATTGGGGTGTTGTCATGGCACGGGACAATGTTGCATTACAGAAGGACGTTTTGCTCCAGAGGCAGGAAAACCTTCGTGTAACGGAGGAAAAGTTCAATCAGCAACTTGTGCCTAAGCTTGATGTAATTAGAGCTACATCCGCCGTTTCCGATGCTCATAACTCCATAGTGAACGCTGAAGCAACTCTGCTCAACCGCCTTGCGGTTTTGAGGAATTACGCGGGTGGAATGGATATTGAGCCAAGCGATACTAATTTTTATGTCCCAAAACTTTCGATAAATATCAATGAGTCCTATGCACTGGAAAATCATCCAAGCGTAAGGCAAAAGAAAATTTTGCTGGCGCAGTCCGAAGTACAGAAACAAATAGCTAAAAAAGGCATGGCACCGACATTAGGAGCTTCTGTAAGCTGGAATATGCTGTATGGAACATCTGCCGGCAGCAGCATGGAAAGAGGTGAAGCGGCTGCGGGGCTGTCTTTGAATATTCCTATCGCTGACGGGAATAGCACTAAATACGACGTTCTCAATAAATCGGCGGCAGTGCAGGCAGCTACGGAAAGCCTGCTCGATTCGGAAGCTTCAGTCATACTTAACCTTACAATTGCGCGCAATGACTGGAATATGGCAAAATCACTCGAAGAAAACATGAAGCAGCAAGTTGAACGCTCAAATGAAGAACTTAAAATAACTGAGCTTATGTATAACGAAGGAATGGGAAGCCAATTGGATCTCATAACGGCGCAAACAGACAACCAGTCTGTCAGAACTAATTATCTCAATGCTGTTATGGGAATGTATTCATCTATCGTGAGCCTGCGCCAGGCTATGGGAGATTATGCGCCCACAGCGGAGGGAACGTGGAAGGACGCTGTAGTAAAATATGGCAAGGGAGATAAAGCAATAAATGCTGCCCCTCAAAATGAGGAAGTATACGCAAACATGGACGAGCGAAATGTTAAGGTTGATCCTGACATGGAATGGCTCAGGAAAGAGAAACAACCTGAATCAAACACGATCAATGTGCGCCTCACGCGAAAAATGCCGGGCGGAGGTTTTGAAGACGTGAGTTTTGACGAAGGTAAAGAAGCCACTTATGAGGAAGCCTTGGAGTGGCTGGAGAAATAATTTTTTACGTTTGAAAGTTGGTAGAAATAAATGGCAAGGATATTGACTATAGTTTTTTTCACAGCGGTTATAATATTTTCAGTTCACCCTGCGGCAGCGGAAGAAATGAGCGCCGGCTCCACGAATGAAAATATAACCCTCGATCAAGCGCTTGATTGGCTTAGAGGCGAAGAACTTCCGGAAAAGCTGAGAGAGACCCCCATAACAGTTCCTCTGGCAAAACCAAGAGTGAGAATTGAAAATACGAATTATGGCGACCCAAAAACTCAGATAAACGCTATTACGCATATATTCAGGCAGTACAATAAAAAACTTGACAATGAAACGGCAAGGGAATATGCTAATATTATAAAGAGTACGAGTGAAAAATTTGGGGAGGATCCTTTTGTTATAGCGGCGCTCATTGTGATTGAATCAACAGTGAAGCGTGACGCCCGTTCAAAAGGAGGGGACTATGGGCTGATGCAGGTTAGGTGGAGAGTGCATAAGAATAGATTAATGAAAAAGTATCCCACCATGAAAACTGAAAAAGATATGTTCAAGCCCAGGGAGAATATAATAGCAGGCACGGAAATATTTTCCAGTTACAGAGAATCCGCAAACGGGGATATGGTGATTGCAATGACGGCATATTCTGGAGGAAACCCGTCACATTGGAATAAAGTAAACAACGTGGTACTCCAGATCAAAGACAAGTATAGCGAATTAATCGGCATTTAAATGACCTTTATGGGCATTTTTTGAGAAGCCCTGCGGTATTTTGTGATCGTGTTTCAGTCTTGAGCCAACGCTCGAACCTGTTTGGGCTTATTCTTTATATGCGAATGACGGCAGAATCATTGCTGACAGAAAACTTTAAAGTAAGCTCTAT
>WRBZ01000172.1 GCA_009784305.1 Synergistaceae bacterium | reverse complement strand
TTTCGGCGGCGACATGTGCCGCGTGAAGGTAGAGCGGCGGGAAAACCACGAGCTTACCGAGATACGTTACTATTTCCAATATTTCCCTGACGGCGTGTGGCCTGCTGATTGGCAGTCCCTGGGCATTCCAGCTCCGCGATACTCGGCTATCGTCGGAGCTTTCGACCTGAAAAGCTGGAACGATAAAGAAAATTGGTACGGTTCGTTTCAAACGAACATGAAATTCTTGGGCGCCAACCTGGAAGATTACGCCGCCACCTTGAAAAAAAACGGTTTCACTGAAACAGAATACACATACAGAAACTGGGAACTGGAGAAGCGGGTTCGCATCGGAGGCGTTTGGTACAAAGTCACAATATACGATGCCGGGAACTATGAAATACCCGACGTCAGGTATGAGTTCCGCAAGGAGTGAAATCGAAGGAGCAACCGGTGAGGATATTTTTAATGAAATGTTTTCGCAGATGATGGTTTCAGTTATACCTCTTGGTTCAGATGTAGAAGGTCTGAATCAGAGGTTGTCATGCCTCATAGGACACGTCGTATCACGTCATGAAGGAAAATAACCGGGGATTGCTTCGTTCCGTCGGCGAAGTTCTTGCGAGTGCGATGCCTGAAAAAATCGCGCTTCATATTAAGGTCGGCGAAATAAAAGAACGATGGGGCGAGTTGGTGGATAAGGCGCTCGCGTCGCGATCTTTTCCCGTTATGTTCGAATATGAACCTGACGGGAAAAGTATTTATCTTTTAGTCTCGGCTTCTTCTCCCGCAGCCGCGCAGCGTGTTAAAATGTTCAGCGGCAGAATTATTTCTAAACTTGACGAATTATGGCGGATTGAAATAACTGGAGTACGGGTAAAAGTGATATAATCTCTTCTACAAATAAACAGGCTATTAGAAAAAAAAGAACAGGTGTGTGTATTAATGGGCAGTCAAATTGTTGATACGTCGGATTTTTATGTAGGATTGAAATTCAAATGGCAGGATGGTATATGGGAAATCGTCGAGTATGACCATCACAAAATGGGGCGGGGCGGCGCTGTGGTTCGTACAAAACTGCGCAATGTGGACAGTGGTTCCATAGTTGAGAACTCTTTCAGGCCGGGGGAAAAATTTGAGCGCGTCATATACGAGGATAAGCCGGCTCAGTTCAGTTACATGGACGGCGAGGACTATGTATTTATGGATCACGCTACTTACGACCAGATGACCATAACTAAGAAAACTCTCGGAGACGCCGTTAATTACCTCGTTGACGACATTGAGGTGAAGATAAAGTTCTACGAGGGACGCATAATGGGGATCGAGCTGCCGAAGAGTGTTGTTTTGACGGTCGTTGATACTTCTCCGAGTTTTAAGGGAGATACGGTAACCGGAGGAGGAAAGCCGGCAACTGTTTCTACCGGTATTGTGGTAACGGTTCCTGTCTTTGTTGAGACGGGCGAAAAAATCGTTGTCGATACAAGAACGGGATTGTATTTAGAAAGGGCTAAATAAATCAGTGGTCAGTGATCAGTGGGCAGAAAAACAGCGGTAGCTGTTTTTGTTATTCATTACTCACCAACCGCTAATCATTATCATTATAAATTTTAAAGGGGGAAGTGTGGTATGAGCGCAAGAGAGAAAATAGCGTGGTTGAAAGGTTTGCTTTCGGGGCTTGAACTTGATGGTAAGGACGCAAAGATTTATGGAGCTGTTGCGGAAGCGTTTGATGCGTTAGCCACACAAATAGAGGAACAGAACGAGCAGATTGAATCTCTCCGAAACCTTTATGATGAGCTTGAAGAAGAATGTACGGCGCTTGGAGAGGATATTACGGCGCTTGAGGACCTTTTCGACGAGTACGCAAAAGATGAAGGAGAAAAAGGTGAAAATTACGCTGCGAGTTATGTATCCGTTACGTGCCCTTCATGCTCCTCGGTTTTCTACTACGAACAGGGAGACAGCAGCGAAGAGGACGAGATGCTTGAGTGTCCGGACTGCGGGGAAAAATTTTCAGCAGACCTTGCTTTTATAAATAATGATAATGATCAAGAGGAGATGGATTCCTGATGGAAAAAGGCGAAGGCACTATCCACATTTCTGAAGACGTTATAGTTGAAATCGCGCGCAAGACGCTTACCACAATACCCGGAATAATACTTGGCGGATCGAGCATAGCATCCAAGCTCGGAATCGGAAAGAAAATGGGAGATGGGCTGAGGATATCCGTCGATGACGGAAAAGTCCCCTCAATATCAGTTGATACGTACATATCGGTGAAATATGGGCTGCGTATCCCGGACATTGCGTGGGATGTACAGGAAAAGGTGAAGGAAAAGCTCGAAGCGTTTACGGGATATAACGTCAAGGCAGTAAATGTGAACGTTCAGGGGATTCATTTCTCCGATAAAATTGAAAAATCATCCGAAAAGGTTGAAGAAGCCGAGCATAGTACAACCCCAGCCCATACAGAACAATAAAATGTATTTCCTTTTAAGAAAGAATTCGCTTGGTGTTTTAAATATTCGCAGTGAGGGGATATGCTGTTTTTTGCAGGAAATGTTGGAACAGCATGACGTCACGTCTGTATTGTGCAGATCGTTTTTTATCCCGGATGACAGCGGAAAAGGATTGCTTGTCCTGAATAAAGAAGACGGTGAAGCGGAGAGTATAATCAACAAATCAATGGATACTTTGGGCATTAAGACTGCTTTCATATATGCGCATGATGGCGCGCGGGATGTGCAGCTTGCTCATAAAGTGAGCATGTTAAAGCGTTCGCCTTGGTTTTGGTGTTCATTGACCGCTGTTGCGGCAGTTTTATTTTATGAGGGGCTTCCCGGGCTTTTTTGGTTATCTTTCTGGGGTTCGGTGGGTTGGTTTTCCTCAAGGTTCATTATGTCGCGGCAGATTATGTCATGGATTTCATCATGGAGGGCTTCGTTTGGCAAAAATCAGTGAAATACAGAAACGCCGCCGCGCAAGGGAACTTGCCCTGCAAATGTGTTATTTGTTTGATGTGAGAAGGATAGAAGAGACTGAAAAGACGGAAGAATTATATAAAATCTTTTTGCAGCAGAACCCCGAGAGCGATGAATATGTGATCGAATACGCGAGGGAGCTTATCAGCGGCATAGTGGAAAACCGCTTTGAGATAGACGGGCTTATTAGAATGAATATGACCGGCTGGCGGCCTGAGAGAATGGGAATAATAGACAGGGCTGCGGTTTACCTTGCGCTTTATGAGGGCGTGGTCGGGCAAAAAGTGGATGTCCCGGTCGCGATATCGGAAGCGGTGGAGCTTGCAAGATTGTTTGGGTCGGACGAGTCGGCGCGTTTCGTAAACGGAGTTTTGGGTAAGATAGTCCGCGCTGAAGCTAATGCGGATTCCGGGTTGAATAAGGAAGAAACTTTATATGACGGTTCGTAA
>WRBZ01000171.1 GCA_009784305.1 Synergistaceae bacterium | reverse complement strand
GCCCCAGAAGGTCCATTTGCATAATTGCTTCTTCCGCATCCATTGGTCGCACTGAAATCTTCTTAATCTTAACGACGCCCAAGTCATCAGTTTGATTGTCAATAGCGCCCAAATCGCCTTCCAGATTAAAAGAAAACGTTTCATTACTACTATGATGATAATGCGCTTTATCTTTAAGATAACTGCTGCGTCGTTTTATCTGCTTTTCCAGGTTCTTTAAAGCCAAATCAAAAGCCTTGCGCATATCCTGACCTTTTTCTTCTCCCCGCAATATTACTCCATTAGCGTTTGCAGTAATCTCGGCTGAATATGTGCTTTTATGCAAGGCTAGCAATACTTGAGCATCGGAAATACGGCTGAAAAATTTTTCCAGCTTAATGACCTTGCTTTCCATATACTCTCTTAAATTTGCGCTTAAATCCGCGCTTCTGTCCGTTATCTTAACATTCATTCAAATACCTCCCTTAGCTGCCTATGTGAAAAGATAAAACAAGATATAAAGTTGCCCCGCTGCATACCATGGTAAAAGGTAGTGTGAAACAGCGAATACCCGGCGCCTGATTGGGAACGTTACGTATATTATCGCCGGCTATAAGTTGCGGTGGGGTAACATCAACACCCACCATTGCTGATTGTGTTATTGCCCGTCCGCTGACCATATTGGAAAGCTCTCCAATAACACTCATGGACATAGCGTCGTCAATGTTTGGAGTTATCATTCCACCTGTCATTGCAGTTATTACTACATCAAAACTGTTTTTTTCAAGCAAAACTATCGCTGTTCCCTGTATACCACCGCCAACAATCCCTATTAAAGCCGCTGCGCATACATTCTGCACTTTAACTCCTTGGGTGACTTGAGATTTATTTAGATTAACACTTACTCCAAGTTCTTCGCCAACAGAAACAAGCGCCGAACCGAATGAGTTCACAAGTATCACCAGTTTGTCCATGTCAACCATAATCTATACTCCCTTTTCTGTTTCAATCTTATGCAATACTATAGCCCACGCAGCCAAATCATCAATATCACGAGGAGGATACAGAAGAAATTTTGGCAACAAACTCAATAAACCACTTGGAGGATGCAATTTCCAATAAAGGTCACGAGCTTTTAATGTAGTGTATTTTTCCTCCGCTAATATTATACTTGATTTAGAAAAAAATCTTTCTAACTGTATGTTAATATTTTTGCTCCCGGTGCCTTTGCCTAATATTACATATGTGACACGCTCATTTGAAAACAATTCAGGTTTTTCTTTGATCCACGGCTGCAATAAGTCGATTCTGGGCTTTCCCGTTAAAGCCAACGCTTTAAACCAACCTTCAGGCATGTCGGACGGAACTATGCCCGAAGCATATAATTCCCCATTTAAATTAACAATAGCCCACCCGCATTTATTAACTCCCGGATCTATGCCGAGCAGCATTATGCGCGAACTCCCAGCGGTCAAGTATCCACATCCATTGATCAGGATGTTCTGTCACCCATGACTCTATGATATTATTACATATAAGTAAAGATTTTTCCATATCCTCATCGAACGATAATGGCGGATAGAATAAAAGAAGATTTTTACCGCTTTCATCTCTGACAACTCTCAGCGGAACTACCGGACAATTAAAACGCCTGTTCAGCTTTATCAAACCGGTATGAACACTGGCAGGGAGACCTAAAAATTCCGATATAACCCCATCGGACCTTGCGTCTAAATCCTGTAGGATACATAGAATTTCACCCCGTTTAAGAACTTTGAACGCTTCTTTCATACCAGCGCCTTCACTTGGAATAAGCCCCATCCCGCAGACTTTTTCGCGCTGTTCACGCAATATATCTTCAACACCCGCATTATTCCTCTGTGGAGTGTAGATAACATTGAGAGGATAACCACGATGGCATACCGCCGCCGCGGCAATTTCCCAATTGGCCAAATGCGCGGTCATAAAAATGACTCCCCGCCCTTCTTTCAAAGCCTCGCGTAAAATTTCCTCTCCAATAAACGATACTAAGTCAGCAGCTTCTTCGCGTGACTTTAAATTGAAAAACTCAAAAAATATCCGCCCCATATTTGCATAAGAATCCTTTATTATTCTACGGGACAGAGTGACTCCAACGCCAAGAGAGCTTACGCAACGGCTTTCAAGCCGGTTCACGCGTTTAAAACTAAAAAACCAAAGGGTAGTTCCCAAAAAAGAACCCAGTTTAGCAGCTGTCCTATATGGTAGTTTCCTTATTAAGGCAATAAACAACCTTAATATCTTAGTCGAAAAATTCATTTAATTGTATTTAATTCCGAAGTTAGATTATTCCTCTATCTTTGTGAAAGTTCAAGGAGAATTCCGCCTGTGGCAGCCGGATGGATAAAGGCTATCATAGCTCCGCCAGCGCCCTTACGCGGCTTTTCATCTATAAGCTTAACGCCTTTACTCTTTAATTCTTCAAGAGCCTCTTCAAGATTATCGACCCTTATGGCAAGGTGGTGAATACCTTCTCCTTTTTTCTCAATGAACTTGCAAACGGGACTATCCTCGGAAGTACCTTCCAGAAGTTCTACCTCCGTATCTTTTATCGGAAGAAAAGCTGTTTTGACTTTTTGCTCTATTACCTCCTCGATTCCATGACACTTAATACCAATAGTTTCCTCCCAGAATTTTAAAGACTCCTGAATATTTTTGACCGCTATTCCGATATGATCAATAACCACAGGTTTCATCAAAGTGACCTCCTCTATATTGTACTTCAAGCTCATGATGGGTATAATACCATTATTTATGGATATTTTGGGAGGTGTAATTTATGGGGACATTAATGAGGGAATGTAACCTTTGTCGCAAACTTTTCTCTTCATCCGGCGGAAGAATATGCCAGGATTGCATAAAATACCTTGAAGAAATATATCCTGTCGTACGTTCGTTCATACGAGACAGCAAAGATCCCAGAGCGCTTGATGTTGCAGAAATATCCGATGCGCTTGAAATTCCTGTAAAGTATGTTCAGGGATTAGTTAATAACGGTTACCTTAATAGAGATTTACCTCACGCAAAATCGAACGAAAACGATGAGGATGATGACAAAAGCAGGCTAACGAAAGAACTCCAGAGAGCGACTGATGAACTGAAAGCACATGCTGCTCGCAAACATACGGCAATGACTTATGGACAAGAGCGCTACACTGGAGGGAAAAAGTAAACTTGGTTTTATTTTCTATGGGCGCGATTCTTGGCGCCTGTTTAGCTTCCTTTGTAAATGTAGTAGCGGAGCGAAGCGTTTCCGGTCGCGCGTGGTGGGGCGGAGCGCGTTCATCATGTAAAATTTGCGATAAAAGATTATCGTCTATGGAACTTATCCCCATACTATCGTTTATACTGCAACGGGGACGTTGTCGTGGATGTGGGAATTTCATAGGAATGAGATATTTTAT
>WRBZ01000170.1 GCA_009784305.1 Synergistaceae bacterium | reverse complement strand
TGGAAGCTCGAAACGTTTTGCCAGTTTAAGCGTATTTTCGATATGTCGCTAATAAAACTCTGTATATCATCAGCGCTACTGTCACGCATAATCATATTGCGCACTGTTCGTGAAACGCCGTCCAGAGTTATTCTGGACTGCATTATGGTAGACCCGATTTGTGTCCGCTCATAGGCAAGCATACTCTCCGTATTTTTCACTAAATGAACAAGTACGATGTTTTTCATGAAAATGTAGCTTAAAGAAACCATCAATAAAAACGCAAGCGCCGTAAACAGCAATTGTATATACAGCAAGCGCTTTGGCAACATTTTCCGAATTAAAAGACTCATGAGAACCTCCTATACATACCTGGCAAACAACCCAAACGGGATGTTGAGAACTCTATCCCCTACAGTTTTCGTTTACCGTGGCAAGCGTGTCATTGCGACAGTCTGATCCTCGCCGCCTCGATCTGATCCCTTACTTCGTAAAAAACACGCACAATGTTAGGGTCGAAACGTTCGCCAGAGCCTTCCATGATAATTTTAACCGACTCCTCATTCGTAAAGGCTTTTTTGTAGGGTCGTTCGGTAGTAAGCGCGTCATACACGTCGACGATCGCCATGATGCGTCCATGAAGCGGAATATCCGTTCCCTTCAAGCCGTAGGGATATCCTGAGCCGTTCCAGCACTCGTGATGGTATGCAGCGGACAATTTAGCGTTAAGTAAAAACTCCGCGTCGCCTGTCCGGTAAACCATTTGGTCGATAATTCTCTCGCCCTCCAAGGCATGAGTTTTCATCCTTTCAAATTCCTCTTTGGTAAGTGGGCCGGGCTTGTTCAATATGTAATCCGGTATTGCTATTTTACCAATGTCATGCAGGCGCGCTGAAGAGATGACCGATTCCAAGTTCCAGCCTTGCATATCGTCGGTATATACTCCATGTTCAATCATGGCGTCAATCAGTATTCTGATATATACCGTCGTGCGGTCAATATGTCCGCCCGTACCTTTGTCACGGCTTTCAACAATATCCGCTAAAGCGAAAACAATACCGTTTTGCAGCCGTACAAGCTGATCTGTCCTCTCATGGAGCTGCTTTGTCCTCTCGTGAATCAGTTCGTCTATGTGCAGATGGTTCTTAATGCGGTTCAGCAGCACAGGTTCAGAAAAAGGTTTTATGATAAAATCCACCGCGCCCAGTTCAATACCATGTGCTTCGTTAGTTGAGTCAGTCAAGCCGGTTAAGAATATGACAGGAATGTTTGAGTACATGTCGTTTGCCTTCAAAACGCTCAGCGCTTCAAATCCGCTCATCTCCGGCATATTGATATCCAACAGAATCAGATCAGGCGTGATCTTTTCCAAAAGCGCAAACATTCTTGCTGCAGATGGAAGCGTCATAACCCGGTATTGTTTTTCCAAAGCTTCTTCCGCCATGGACAGGTTTGTATCGCTGTCGTCCACCACAAAAATCATTTTTTGCATATTCTTACCTCATTTTCATGAATTTTGTCCATTATATAGCAATTCTCCCCTTTTCGTATGTGGCAACCCGAATGAAAAAAGCGTATAATACTCCAGGATAAAAAGGGGTGGAGAAATGACATTAGACGCATTGTTTAAACTTATCGGCGGAGTAGGGCTTTTTATTTACGGCATAAAATTAATGAGCGAAGCTTTGCAAGCCATAGCTGGCGACAGGATGCGTAAGCTAATAGGAAATCTGACAGATACGCCATTTCGTGGAGTTGTAGTAGGTACTGTTGTAACTTCGATCATACAGAGCAGTTCCGCTGTGACTGTTATGACCGTCAGCTTCGTAAACGCGGGTTTAATGCAATTAAAACAGGCAATTGGTGTCATTATGGGCGCGAACATAGGAACAACGCTTACCGCGCAGATAATAGCATTTCAAATAAAAGATTTCGCATTACCGGTATTGGCGATAGGCGTGTTCCTGTCAATTTTCGGAAAAAGAAGCAAACATAGGCATTTCGGAAACGGAATGGTTGGTTTTAGCCTGTTGTTCCTTGGATTGCAAACTATGGAATCTTCAATGTACTTTTTAAGAGACAGCAAGGATTTCTTTCTGAAGTTCAGCGTAAATCCCCTGCTTGGCGTTCTGGCGGGAACATTGCTTACCATGATTGTACAGTCAAGCACGGCCACTATAGGATTGACAATCGCGATGGCTACTCAAGGACTGTTGACTTTTGAGGCTGCCGTGCCGATAATTTTCGGCGATAACTTGGGAACGACTATTACCGCAGCACTATCAAGCATAGGGACTAAAAGGGCCGCGAAGCAGACAGCGCTGTCCCATGTATTGTTCAACTTCATAGGAGTCATAATATTTATGTCCATGCTGCCATTTTTCCAAAAGATGATACTCATGACTTCGGGTGACATTGCGAGGCAGTTGGCGAATGCACATTCGTTTTTTAATATTATTAACACCCTTCTTTTCCTTCCGTTTACCGGCCTTTTCGCGCGATTAATTGAACGGATACTCCCATGCAAAGAGGAGCAAAAAGCCAGCGATGTCATGTATCTGGATGAAAAGCTCATAAACGCGAGCCCTGCAGCCGCTATTGTAGCGGTTCGTGACGAGATAATCCACATGGGGGACATTCTGCGTAATATGTTCGAAATCGCGTGGTCAGGTTACGAACATAAAAGTTTTGAAGAAAAGGATCATTTTGACCTGCAGGAAAATGCAATTGATTTTATAAATTACTCAATAAACCACTACGCGGCGAAAGTGTGGCGTGGGAATCTTTCGGAATCATTATCGTCGGTGCTTGCGGGTTATGTGAATATATCGATGGATATGGAGCGCATAGGGGACCACCTACTCAATGTAATGGAGCTTGCCGGATATAGATTGGAAAAGGAAATGCATTTTTCCGACGAAGCTTACCTTGAGTTTTCGGATATGTATAAGAAAGTAAATTTATCTTTTGACACAGCAATGAAAGCTTTCTTAAAGGAAGATGTCAAAATAGCCGACGAAGTGATTCTAAAACTTGAACGCGAAATAGATGCAAAGGAAAAACAATATCGTAAAAATCACATAGACAGACTTAACCGCGGCGAATGTGACGCAAACCGCGGAGTGCTTTTCTGCGATATCCTAAGTAACCTTGAGCGCATAGGGGATCATTGCAATAATATCGCTGAAAGGGTCATTATGGTCAAGGAAGCAGGCGGCGCCAATAAGCATGCGGTAATGAAGCCGAAAGTGTAAGGGCGGCAACCCCGTAAGTGCGTAGGGGCGGGGTCAGCCCGCCCTTTTTCGTTGGGGAACAAGCCCCCAAAGGGGGGGCCTCGGTATCCCGTCTTTGGATATACATTTCTTTAATCCTCAATTCTCAATCTCTTTCACTGCCAGTATAGCGTTCTTGATCTCGTTTTTACTTGCGCCTTTCGCTTTTTGCAATATTTTTTCCG
>WRBZ01000169.1 GCA_009784305.1 Synergistaceae bacterium | reverse complement strand
TTTTCCGTATTATTAAAGTAAATAGTCAGCCGTTCAAATTTTCTGGTCTGCTCTTCAAGTTCATAGTCAGTCATGCCCCGGACGATTGTGTCGTCGTTAAGTATCTCCACGTCATAATCCAGTTCGGCCAGTTCAAGGATATACACTTCATAGTGATATCCGTTGTTTGAAAATACCTTCATGTAGAATTGCTTGTTGTTGCGCGTAAAAGAAGCGTGAAACTCGTTACCGGACTCCCAAAGAATTTCCCCGCCAAGTTTCTGTAAAGCGCTCTGGTTGTAGCGCATTAACTGAAAATCACTCGGTCTTTTTTCGTCATTGCCTGCGTAATTGTAGTATGAATAGACGCGGTTGCCCTCAAAGGTTTTATCCTCGAATTCCTCATTTTCAGGATTCATTATTTTTATAGTGAGCCGCTCAAAGTTTCTGCTCTGATCTTCAAGCGAATAGTCCGTCATACCCCGGAACAGGTATTCCTTAAGTTCCTCAGCCGCCTGAACAGGGACAGCGGGTTGGAATATAACTACCGCCATAACAAACGCAAAAATAATCAATACAAATCTTCTTATCATAATTTTCCCTCCGTTAAATTATTTACAGTTTTTTTTGCAGGCCAAGGCAACCCCCCGCCCTACAAGGGGGCATTAATCGCCGACCATGTAGACGTACAACTGTTTCACGAGTCCCTGCTCGTCGAACGTCACCCACAGTTCAAACATCTCGGTAAAGTAGAGCCATTCCTCCTCGCCATCATTGCTTTCCTTGATATCCGTCGGCTCCGATAGCAGCTGTCTTACGTACGCCTTATCGCACCACTCCGCGCCGATAAATATTCCACAAACTCCCGCGCCTTTGCGCCAGATCGTTCCGCCCATCGGGTAGATACTCATGTCGTTCCAGTTAAATACGTTAAACAAGAGGTTTGCCCCGTCGAAATCCTGTACGACGGGAAACACAATTATTTCCATGTCGGGACTGTAGTCCGCGTTCTGCCGCCTTCCAATAAGAGGGCCAAATGCGGATATTCCTGCGTCGAGGTTCCTGCATAGGTTGATGTAATGATAGTAAAACCTGTCTCTTTCCGGACGTATGGTCGGACGTACGCGAAAATCCCTTGCCCTGACCCATCCAATGGGATCGGCGACATTATCCGTCAGGAGATACCACTCAGTCCTCCCGACAATTTTCGAGCATATCGCCAATACCCTCAACTCGCCTTTTTCGTCCAGTAAAAACTCCATGTCACCCTTGGCTGTGGAAGGGTCGGTGATGGCTATTCTATTCGCCAGGGCGGAACCCATTACGGGCAGCCCTTCTTCCGCCAGTTCTCTTTGAGCCTTCTCCGACCAGTCGCGGGCGGAACCTGCGATGTAGTACGAGTCCTGTTCAGGCGGCGTGCCTCGCCCGGAGTTATACCATTCCATCTTGGCTGCTAAATCCTCGTCCAGTGGTTCCGCCATGACCTGATCCGCCGGTATCACCGGATGTATGAACGTGAATTTATGGGAATTGGAGGCAAGCTTCAGAATTCCTCCGTCGTCGGTAAACGCCACTATTCGATACCACTCCGAATTATCGTCATCGCTATTTATCGTCTTCGCCTCAGCGATAAGGATATCCCCCTCGTCCGGATTTGAAACCACCGGTGAATATGGGCCGGGAAGCCCGCGCACTATATTGCCGCCGCCTGTGACAGTCAGCTTCACGTAGCCCGAGGCCGGCTCGCTTATCCAGAGCTTCGGTTCGATGAACGACTTTGTAACGCCCTTGACCTCCAGCCCCATGTGGAGCGCAAGATTTACCCAACGGCCGCCTCCATCTATGTATACGTAAGCCGGGTCAAGGTCTTCACCGTCCTCGCCGTTGACACGAACGAACCAGCGCTCCCCGGAATTGTACGCTTCAACGTTTCCGTCGTATATGCCCAAATATGTAGGCCAGAAGTGCCCTGCAGGTTCGCAGAGCTTTCTCGCCTCTTCATGTTCCTTCAACACAGCAGCCGCCTTTTCCGCATCGCTCCGGCTGAGCGCGGCAATTTGACCGGCAAATGCCCCATTCGAAAAATTCGACAGGCAAAGACACGACAAGGTCAAGGCTGCTACTGTTATAAGCAACACTTTTTTCATATCTGTGTCCCTACATGCTTACGATTATGACTTTACACTCCTTGCGAAAATCATAGGAACTGCTTCGCGCTTTGGCAGCGTCGCTGTTGGAAATTACTATGTCAACGCTGCCTCCTGCCAGCCGCATCGCTTTGGTCACTATCGGGTTCGTGGCTACGAAAACATCGCCCTTGGCGTAGTTGAAATTATGAAAGTAAGAGCAGAGCCCGGACTGCAAATAGAATTGCTGATCCGTGAACTCTATGCCATAGACAGCCTTGCCGTTCTCGTCGACTATGTTGAATGTCATGGATGGTACCAGTGACAGGTGCCGGACGTCGATGACCAGGCCTGTGTATTTCGCGCCTGTCCTCTTTGCGGGCGGAGTTTTATTCTCCTCTTGGACCACTGTAATACTGACGGGGTTTGGCTTGTAATTCGCCGCGACCACAACTCTGATCTGAGGCAGCTTGATGCGCCCCCTAATGGTGTAAGCTTCTCCGTCCCACTCCCCATCCATCAGTTCGACGTTCTTGATTATTCCATGCACCTCGGTGCGGACTCTGTCGCTTGCCATGAAGTCATCCATCGTTGTTTTTGCGTCTATCTGCACTCCGTTCATAAATTCCAACAAGTTGCGCTGAAGGTCCACAATGGCTCCGCGTCTAGCCAGCGCCCTCGCCTGAGCGCCCTTCATTCCCGTGGGTGCAACTGCCATTCCCGTGGACTCTATATAATCCTGAGTTAAGTCCATAATGCTTCGGTCTTTCTTAATAACCACCGCCCCGGGGCCGTCTTCATCGCCCAATACCCCTGCCAAGCTTGCCGTGCCAGTCATAAACAACACCAACATTACCGCTAAAACTGTCAAAGTGATTTTTCTCATTTCAATACCTGCTTTCTTATTATTATTTAAACATTTTGAGTTTTAAAGCCATTTGATTACTAAACTTGCAATTTTGCGCCGCACCCGCCGCAGAATCTGACACCCGGCGTCAGCTTAGCGCCGCAAGATGGACAAAAGGCGCCAGCCGCGCTCTGTCCTTCACTTCCACGTTTGCCCGCTATTTCAGATTCCACAGCCGCGATGCCCTCCAGGCGGTTTTTTATTTCGGCGCAAACACCGCTCAACTCCGAAGGACAAGGCTCTCCAGCCTCGAATTTCAACCAATAATGCTCCCCGATCTGCATTTTCAGTTGGGCAATCTCTCCTTTAAGCGCCCCAATTTTTGAGTTCAGCCGCGTGTTATCCACCATACTTCCGGTTTTATCAGCCACCGTTTTCGCTAACTTCCCCAGCCCGTTCAGAAAATCCATGCACTAAATCTCCTTTCTTTTACAACAGGTTTCATTTCATATATC
>WRBZ01000168.1 GCA_009784305.1 Synergistaceae bacterium | reverse complement strand
TCCATTTTCAATTCCCCATTTAATATCTTCTTTGTCCTTTTCGGACAGAGCAGGCAGCGATAAGTCAGTTCCCGGCATATTTAATCCCTTTTTATCTGAAAGCCGTCCTCCAACTATTACCTTACATATAACATCATTTCCTTTTATTTCCTTGACCTGTACCTGTAAAGTCCCGTCATCTATGTAAATATACTCTCCTACGTTTATTTCTTTGGTTATAAGTTCATACGTCACATGCACCCGTTCTGAGCTGCCAAGACACTCTTCCGTTGTCAAAGTAAAAGTGTTTCCATTTTCAAGAATTACGGAACCGTTCTCAATAGTTCCAGTACGGATTTCGGGGCCTTTAGTATCAAGAAGCGCGGGAATGGGAGTCCCGAGTTCATGCTCAACCTTCCGGATAAGGCGGAGCGTTTCGCTGTGAGACATATAGTCCCCGTGGCTGAAATTCAGTCTGGCAACGTTCATGCCGGCATGAATCATTTCCTTTAGTATTTCGTATTTACTGCTTACCGGCCCTATCGTACAAACTATCTTTACCTTTGGGAGGGATTTTTTTGTGTTCATTGACTATAGGTCCTTTCTAATAAATTTTATTTCTCTATCTTACACCATTTGATGAATGCTTTTCTGCATTATTTTGACTGAGAATTGGTATTTATCTCTCCACCTGTTTTGATCCCAGCCCCGGATTCGGATTTAGGCTCGGGTTCGTTTTGAGTCCCGGTTTCGGGCACAGCAGGAGGAAGCTGTTTTTCCCCTCCTCCCATCATGACGGCGATGGGGCTTAGCGCTTCGAAATTTTCGCAGACGATCTTAATGATGGACGCTATCGGAACGGATAAAATGGCTCCGGTAATGCCCCAGATCATTCCCCAAAGCAGAAGTGAAAGCATTATCACCACAGGGCTGAGTCCCAGTTTGTCGCCAAGTAATTTTGGAGTCAGGATATTACCGATGGTAAACTGAATCGTGCCTACTAAAAGCAAGACCATGATGGGCTGGATGTATTCAGGTGAAAACTGCAGCACCGCCATTGTGAACGGTAAAACCGTGGCAATTATAGATCCAACCGCAGGGATGAAGTTCAGAAGAAATATCAGAATACTCCAGCCTGTGGCAAGTTCCACGCCCATTATTTTAAGAACCACCCAGCATAAGAATGCGGTCATCAGGCTCATCAAGGTAAGGGTTCCAAGGTAGTGGCTTATATCATTGTTCACAGAGGACATGATGTTTTTGATCCTGATTGCTGTGGAATCTGAAAACGCCCGATCAATTTTCTTATTTAAAAATGGCGCTTCCAGCAGCATGAACATGAAGAAAATCAGGGTCAAAATAAACTGACTGGAGATGGAAAAAATGTTCTCAGTAATGCTGCGCAGATTCCGCCCCAAAATATCCATCCAGTTTATGCGCGGCAGCGATTCCAGCGGGATTTGAAGGGCCTTCATGATGTCAACTGTCATTTCATTGAGCTTTGGGGAGTATTGTTGGAGTATCCTGTTGAACTCAACGATCTGTGTCGTACAGAAAACGATCCCTAAGTAGCACAAGCCGAAAAAAACGGTAAAAACCAGGATAAGGTTCACTGACTGCGGTAGTTTTATCTTCCTGCCGAGGTCTATGACGGGGCGAAATATCTGAAGCATGAACCATGCTATCACCAAAGGAATGAAAACTCCGCTGACAAGATTGAGAACGAGCCCTATCGACAGGGCGCATAACACAGCTACTAACGTAACTAATATTTTTATGCTTATACCTGCTTTCAATCCGTTAATCCGAATTCATCAACGATGGCTTTTAACGCAATTTCTGCCTGATCCTCTCTTACAAGCGCCGATATTTTAATCTCCGATGTGGTGACGCCAAGAATTTTAACCCCGCATTTGTTGAGAGCGTTGAAATACCTTGCCGCAACTCCGGAAGCGCTGTTCATTCCAACTCCTACGGCAGAAACTTTCACAGCGTCTTCAACATCGGGTTCTACGCCAAGGCAATTCTTAACTGTCTCTTTAGCGGTTTTTTTCGCGGATTTACCTCCTATAGGCGCATCTATAACAGAAAATGTTATGTAAATTTCTTCCCCGTCAATAGCTGTCGATATCATATCAACATTTACATTATTTTCCGCAAGAGCGTGAAAAAGCTTTGAAAGTATATCATCTCCGTCATTTACACAAACAAGAGAAAACTTTATCTGTTTCTTCGCCATAGTTACTCCTGTTACTACAGGGTGTTCAAGCCATTCGGGTAGTTTATTCACAATAAACGTTCCTTTCTCGTCTGAAAAAGTTGAGGCGCAATAAAGCGTCACATTATAGATTTTAGCAAGTTCAACGGAGCGTGAGTGAAGAACTTTGGCGCCGAGAGCAGCGAGTTCCAGCATTTCATCGTAAGTTATCGCGTCAAGCTTCCTGGCGCCGCTGATCAATTTAGGATCTGCCGTGTAAACTCCTGCAACATCGCTGTATATTTCACAAACGGCGCCTGCCTTTGCGGCTATTGCTACTGCTGAAGTGTCCGAACCTCCCCTTCCGAGGGTAGTAAGGTTGCCGTCCTCGGTTATCCCCTGAAATCCGGTTATTACCACAACATCATTAGTTTCAAAATCTCTCTCAAGTTGTTTTAGGTTCATATCGACGATTCTAGCGTTTGAGTAATTATTTGAAGTAATGATGCCAAGCTGAAAAGCATTGCGGGAGACAGCCGGAACCCTCTTATCATTTAATGCCATGGCTAATAGAGCGGATGTCATTTGTTCTCCCGTAGCAAGCAGCATATCCAGCTCCCTGGGAGTCAAATGTTTTGCGACCTCGCCCGCCAAGTTCAATAAAGAGTCGGTCGTTTTACCCATCGCGGAAACCACTACAGCCATTTTCACGCCACTTCGAACCCTTTTCTTTACTTTTTCAGCCACACCTTTAATCTTTTCAGGCGTCGCTACTGAGGAACCTCCATACTTTTGCACAATAATTTCGGATAGATTCATTTATTAACCCTTTCTACACAGTATACATATAAGAATTTGAATTCGTAACGGTCTTTTCTGTTTCTTCGTAACGGGCGGCAGGATGTCGCTCCTACTCTTATTCCAAATATTATAATATAATATCTAACAGTTAAATAACGAATATCTTGCTTGCAATAAAGAAAAACAAAAAAATCTCATTTCCAGTATTCCGGAAATGAGATTTTTTTGTTCTTATCGAGAGTTTTTATGGATGAGAACGATTTTTCATTGCGCCTAATTTATTCCCCGGCAATATCGGCCAACATCGCGGACATTAGCGCAAAGCACTCTTCTATCGAACTCAGGATCATGTACTCATCAAGACCGTGGTCGAGTTCTCCCCGAGGCCCCAAGCCGTCGATGCATACAGTTGTATGCTTGGAAATATCGTTTGCGTCGGAGAGGCCGCCCCGTGGCTTCACCTCAAATTTCTGCCCTAACCCTTCCGCGATCAGTTTAGCCCTCT